>NZ_DAWBAJ010000004.1:0-92627 GCF_052306735.1 Dysosmobacter sp.
CCACATCTCGTGGCCGCTGTCAAGTGGTTTTTTCTTCCCACTCTCTGGCGCAGTCACCACCGCGCCGACAGCTTTGTTAGAATACCAAAGACTTCCTCTTTTGTCAACGCTTTTTTACAATCTTTTTCTCTTTTTCTAATATTCACTATCGGTATCCCTTATTTCGGTACTACCTTCGTGCATCTTTGCAAATGAAAAGCGGGACACGAATCCGCGCCCCGCTTCATTCTACTATTTACTATTGCATTATAATGTGGGCGATCAGCTTCTCCATCAGCGTCCACGCACCGCGTCAAATGCCGCAGTGATCTTTTCATCCGGCTGTTCTGTGGCAAGGCTCACTGTAACAATGGCGATGCAGGCCACCACAAAAGCAGGCAGCAGTTCATAGATAGCCCAAGCGCCGCCCATGGGAGCAATCAGATATTTCCACACAAACACCATCACACCGCCAGACACCATACCCGCCAGAGCACCCCAGCGGTTAGACCGACGCCAAAACAGCGCAAACAGGACTACCGGGCCAAAGGCAGCGCCAAATCCGGCCCAGGCAAAGGACACCACGCGGAACACAGAGCTGTTGGGATCCCGGGCCAGGAACGCTGCTATCAGAGAGACCACGATCATGGTACCCCGAGCTACCAGGATCCCCTGCTTTCCGCTGAACTTCACCTTGAAGAACTCCGCGAAGAGATTCTGAGACACCGAGGAAGATGCTGCCAGCAGTTGAGAGTCTGCGGTAGACATGGTGGCAGCCAAAATACCGGCCAGAATGACACCAGCAATGAGAGCGGCAATCATGCCATGGTTGCTGATGAGGTTCGCGACCTGCACCACAATGGTCTCGGCATCCGGCAGCTGCTCCATGGCACCAGCTTTGGTCATGCCGTTGCCCACCACACCGATAAAAATGGCCACGCCCATGGAGATCACCACCCAAATGGTGGCCACACGGCGGCTGAGGGTCAGCTTCTTCTCCTCCTCAATGGCCATGAACCGCAGTAGGATGTGGGGCATACCGAAATAGCCCAGGCCCCAAGCCAGCAGGGAGCAGATGGTCAGCAGGCTGTAAGGATTGGCCCCGCCGGTGGTGGGATCATGGATCTGCACCAGGGACAGATACCCCGTCAGGGAACGAGCGTTGTCCATGACGGCGTCCATACCGCCGGCAGTGCCGACGCCAAAGCCCAGCACCACTACCAGGGCCACCGTCATGATGATGGACTGAATCAGATCCGTGAAGCTGGCAGCCAGGAATCCGCCCAGAACCGTGTAGATCACAATGACAGCGGCACTGATGATCATAGCCGTGATGTACTCCACTCCAAACAAGCTGGCAAAAAGCTTACCGCAGGCGGAAAAGCCGGAGGCCAAATAGGGAATGAAGAAAATGATAATCACCACAGCCGCAATGGCGGAGAGGAGATTTTTGTCGTCTCCCCACCGCTTGGAAAAGAACTGCGGCACGGTGATGGCATCTAAGTGGTTGGAGTATCGGCGGATCCGCCGGGCTACAATCAGCCAGTTGAGATAGGTACCCACTGCCAGACCGATGGCCGTCCAGCTGGCCTCTGCCAGTCCGGTAAGATAGGCCACTCCCGGCAGGCCCATCAGCAGCCAGCTGCTCATATCCGAGGCCTCGGCACTCATGGCAGTGACAAAGGGCCCCAGCTTGCGTCCGCCCAGATAGAAGTCATCTACGGAGTTGTTCTTCTTGGCGAACCAGAATCCGACGCCCAGCATCGCCAGCAGATAAACGGCAATAGCCAAGCAGATACAAAGTTGTGCGGTTGTCATACTCTCTCTCCTTTAGCTTTCAGTGCTCCTTATCATAGCATAGATCCTACCAGAACGAAATACAGAACAGTGTATAGAATCAATTCTATACACTGTTCTGTATTATTTTTAAAAATTATAGTATTTTCAATTATGACATGACTGTACGAATTTTAGAAATCATTCCATGCTAAAATTAAATTTTCGCCTTGCTGCTGTATCCGGCCAGGAAGTTTGGGGTCACACGGTCCGTATAGGCTACCAAGGAATACTCCCCGCCGCACAGGCACCAGTCGTATAAAAGTGCACGCTCCCACAGGGCATAGGCCTTGACGATATCGTTGACGGTGCAGTCCCGGCGAAGACTGCCCGCCTGCTGCCCCTCCTCCACGATCTGGCGTAGGAGCTTGAAATAGTACCGGTTCCGGTCCAGCAGGTGCTTTTCGCCCCGTGCCAGCAACTGTGTGGAGAGGAGCCGGGCCAGCAGATCCAAGGAAATGCTGCCATCGATCATGGCAAAGAGTTCGTGATTTAGGTAAATCAGCTTCTCTACCGCATCCATCTCCGGGGACATCTCCCCCATAAGCTGCTCATACTTTTCATCAAACACATAGGCAAGGGTACCCAGCAAAGCGTCCTTGCCGTCAAAATAATGATAGAACGACCCCTTGGAGGTCTCGGACTCAAAAACGATGTCCTCCACAGTGGTCTCCTCATAGCCCTGTTCATAAAAGAGCTTCCACGCTGCGGAGATGATCCGTCCCCTGGTATTTCTGGTATTTTTCCGCGGCATACGGCACCTCCTTTTTCCACAGCATATCACATGCTGCAGGTTTTCGCAAACATTCCGGCCCCTTTTTGCCTCCCGCAGGTTTTGCAAGGTTTTCAGCACATTCGCCATTGTCTTTTCCCGGCCCGTCCTGCTATAATAGAATATATTTTTATGTTGTTCCCACCGCAGCCTGCACTCTCAGCCAGAGGGCGGCCGCGGCTGTAAGTGAGGTGAAGGTATTTTGAAATTCTGGAAAATGAACGGTGCCGGAAACGATTTCGTGGTGCTGAACAATCTGGAGGAACACCTGCCTGTGGATGCCCTGCCAGGAATCGCCCGGACGCTGTGCGAGCGGCGCATGTCCATCGGTGCCGACGGATTGATGGTGGTAGACGCTCCCACTCAGGGCGGCGATTATAAGATGCTGTTCTTTAACTCTGACGGCAGCGTGGGAGAGATGTGCGGCAACGGTGCCCGCTGCATCTGCCGCTACGGCTATGAAAACGGCTTGGCAGGAGAGCGGCAGACGGTGGAAACCACGGCAGGTATCGTCACAGGGCAGCGCATGGATCAGCGGCTCTACCGGATCCGTCTCAACGATCCCACCACCGTAAAGCTGGACTGCCCGGTGGTGGTGGACGGCGTACAGTATGCCTGCTCCTATGTGGAGCTTGGAAACCCCGGTATCCCCCACGCGGTGGTTCCCTATCATGATCTCAAAAACGCCGACGAAAACGAGCTGCGGGAGCTGGGCCGGGCCATCCGCTGGTACAGCGCCTTCCCCAAGGGAGCCAATGTCAATTTCTACGAGATCACCGGCGAGGATCGGATCTTTGAGCGGACTTTTGAACGGGGTGTTGAGGATTTTACCTACGCCTGCGGCACCGGAACCGGCTCTCTGGTAACGGTTCTGACTCTGCAGGGCAAGGTCTCCGGCCACGGCGTCAAGGTAGATATGACCGGCGGTCAACTGATCATCGACGCTCAGAGGGACCACTCCCGTATTGCCAGCCTCTATCTTACCGGCCCCACCAATGTTGTGTGCAAGGGTGAGGTCACGGACGAGGATCTGGTGATTCCCGGTATGTAAGGCCTTTGGGCCATACAGATAACCCCCAAACCATTTTAGGAGGAGAGAGTATGAGCAACAAACTTACCAAGAAATCCGTTGCCCGCAACTACGCGTTCCTGGCAGTCATGCTGGGTTCCATGGTTTTGGGCTCTGTTGTGGGCTGGATCTTCCCCCAGGTAAAGGACGCGGAGGGAACCGTAGTCCAAGCCGGCGCCACCGTTCTCAAGCCCCTGGGCACCCTGTTTATCAACATGATGTTCTGCATTGTGGTTCCCATGGTGTTTGCGTCCATCGCCGGCTCCATTGCCACCATGAAAAGCCGCAAGCGTGCCGGCAAGATCATGGGCACCACCATTTTGACCTTCGTCATCACCGGTGCCATTGCCGCCGCCATCATGATCGTATTGATGAAGCTGATTCCGCCGGTCCTGATGCCCTGGAGCGACCTGGCGGAGGGCGTGGTGGATGATCCGATCTCCATTCCGGATCTCATCGTCAACTTCTTCACCGTAGGTGACTTCTCCGCCTTGCTCAGCCGCAGCGCCATGCTGCCTCTGATCGTCTTCGCCATTCTCTTCGGCTTCGGCGTGAACCTTGGCCCCGGCCCCGACAGCCCGGTGGCGCAGCTGCTCACCAGCCTGTCCGACGCCATGATGAAAGTGGTGCAGATCGTCACCTACTATGCTCCCATCGCCTTCTTCGGCTTCTTTGCCGACCTGGTTGCAACATATGGCTCCCAGATCACCACAGACTATGTCCGGGCCCTGGCAGTGTATTATCCCCTCTGCTTCATTTACATCTTTACCGCTTTCCCGCTGTTCGCCTGGTTTGGCGGCGGCAAGGACGCCGTGGGCGAGATGTTCCGCCACATTGCCCGTCCCGCCATCACTTCCCTGGGTACCTGCTCCTCTGTTGCCACCATCCCCACCAATATGGAAGTGGCGGAGGAATCCGGTATCTCCAAGGATGTCAGCGAGATCGTGCTTCCTCTGGGCGCCACCATGCACATGGACGGCTCCTGCTTCTCCTGCGTGCTGAAGATCGCCTTCCTCTTTGGTGTATTCGGCAAGCCCTTTGACAACGTAGGGGACTTCATCCTCATCATTCTGGTGGCAGTTCTCTCTTCCGTGGGCATGTCCGGTGTCCCCGGCGGCGGCTACATTGGCGAGTTCATCATGTGCTCCGTGTTCTTCCCGGATCAGCTGGCTGTGGCGTATCCCATTGCCATTACCATCGGCAACCTGGTGGATCCCCCCGCTACCATGATCAACTCCGCCGGCGACTATGTGGTCTCTTTCCTGGTCTCCCGGTTCGTGGACGGCAAGGATTGGTTCCAGAAGGTCAAAGCCGCCCGCTCCGCACAGTAACCCAATACAACAGCAGGGCTCCCATCCAGACCGGATGGGAGCCCTTTTTGCAGCCGTCAAAAGCACCCCCAGTGATCGAGGGGTGCTCCAGCAAAATTCGGCACCGGAGACCATCATTGCAACGCGCCGGATTTGCATGATGTTCCGCACGCCCACGGTATAGGCGTGGGTGGGACCCCCATTGATGGATGCAAAGAAGCGCTCCGGGTGCTCTCAGCAAGAGTTTTCTTGTGAGTTCCCAACAAGAAATGGTCATTGGGCCCATTAAAGCCGGTATGGCCGTCGACTCCCATTCCCAACAGCCATGTGGTTCTCAATGCAGGGAATTTCCTCTTCTGCTGCCTGGCGGCTGCCCGCTGCACCGCTGTGCAGATGGAAGCGCCGGCTGTCATGAAAAAGACCGGGACAGGATTTTTCCTGTTCCGGTCTTTTTATCACGATTTTCGATCCATCTGTTCCTTAACCGCTTTGCCGAACGGCGTAGCCGCCAAACCGCCCAATGCAGTCTCCCGGAACTCCCGGGGCAGGCGCTCTCCCACATCTCCCATACAGTCGATGACCTGATCGACAGGCACTCGGCTCTCGATCCCCGCCAGGGCCATGTCCGCGCAGCTGACGGCATTTACCGCGCCAATGACATTCCGCTTTACACAGGGAACCTCCACCAATCCCGCAACCGGGTCGCAGATCAATCCCATGAGATTCTTCAGCGCCATGGCCGCTGCGTGGCCGATTTGAGCGGGTGTCCCGCTGCGAATGGATACCAGCGCCCCTGCCGCCATGGCGGAGGCGCTTCCGATCTCCGCCTGACAGCCGCCGGCTGCGCCGGAGATGGATGCCCGGTACCCGATCACCGCTCCGATCCCCGCCGCCACATACAGGGCCCGAACGATCTCCTGCTCCGAAACATTGTGCCAGTACAGCGGCACCAGCACCGCAGGCAAGACTCCACAGGAACCCGCGGTGGGAGCTGCCACGATCTTACGCATACAGGCATTGCTCTCTCCCACGGACAGGGCCGTGGCGATGACCTCTCCCATAAAAGCTCCGGAGATGGGGGAATCCTCCTGCACGAACTCCCGCATCAGCCGGCCGTCGCCGCCCACCAAACCGCTGAGAGACCGGCGCTCTCCCCGGTAGCTCTCGGCAGAATCCAGCATAGCCCGCCAGGTATCCAGCATCTTGTGCCAGGACTCCTCCGGGCTCACCTGTCGTTCCTCCACATCGGTATCCTGCACCACCTGCCAGAAGGAGCGGTTTCCCGCCGCGCACTTATTAAAGATCTCCTGCATGGAATCCAGTGCCATCTCAGTCCTCCTCCTTCTGATAATACGTCAGGCTCTCCACACCCGGCAGTTCCCGGATCAACTGGCGCACCACAGGCGGCACCTTTTGATCCGTCTCGATCACCGTCAGAGCCATACCGCCCCGCCGGGCGCGGCAAAGGCTCATGTTGGCAATATTTACCCGGGCCCGGGAAAGCTCCCGGGTCACATCCGCCAATTCACCAGCTACATCCCGGTGGCGGATCACCAGGGTGTGGAAATTTCCGGTGAAATTCACTTCCACGCCCTGCAGCCGGTCTACCCGGATACGGCCTCCGCCGGTAGAGGCAGCCTGCATGGAGAGGGTCCGGCCATCCTTTCCCACCAAGTCCAGCACCGCCGTGTTGGGATGGGCATCCCGCAACTGCACCGTTCGGAAAGAAAAATGGAGTTTGTGCTCCTTTGCCAGGTCAAAACTGGCCGGGATTCGCAGGTCATCCGTGCGCATTCCCAGCAATCCCGCCACCAGCGCCCGGTCTGTACCGTGTCCTTTTCCTGTCTCGGCAAAGGATCCGTACAGGCCGATATCTGCCTGTACGGGGTCGCTGCCCAGTAAGGTTCGCCCCATCCGCCCGATCCGTACGGCTCCTGCCGTATGGGAACTGGAGGGCCCAACCATTACCGGGCCCAGGATCTCAAAAATATCCAGCATCTTGTCTCCTCCATCTGCGCGGTCTTACCCGGGATTGTCTGCCCCATCGGCGCATGATCATTCAGAAAAAGCCGCAGACACAGCCCTTCAGGAAAGCCATTCCAGCAATCCCCGGCACCCTGCGGATATATCCCGCCAGGTGGTCTCAAAATCCTCCGTATACCAGGGATCCGCCACATCGCCCGGCCGATCTGTAAAATCCATCAGCAGGCGGATTTTCCCCTCCGGATCTCCGCCGCAGATACGCCGCATATTCCGGAGATTTGCACTGTCCATCCCGATCAGCAGATCATATTCACGATAATCTGCCGCTGTCATCTGCCGTGCGGTCTTGCCCGCGCAGCCGATTCCATGTTCTGCCAGCTTGCGGCGAGCAGGGGGATAGACAGGATTTCCGATCTCCTCCGTGCTGGTAGCTGCCGAGGCAATAAAAAACCGCTCATCGGCCCCAGCCTTCCGCACCAGATCCTTCATCACAAATTCCGCCATAGGGCTGCGGCAGATATTGCCGTGGCAAACGAACAGGATGCGCTCCATCCTACATCCTCCCAATTTTCAAAAACTTTTGCGGTGCTGCTCCATGATGGAGGCAAACAGCGCACCGTTGGTGGGCGGCGTGTAGGTCACCGCATTGGCCCCCGCCCGAATGGTAGCCAAAATTGTCTCCTCCGTAGGGCCTCCGGTGGCAATAATGGGCACATCCGGGAAATCCCTCCGGATCTCCGCCACGATCTCCGGCGTAGCCGCCGCACCGGAAACATTCAGAAAATCCGTCCCCGCTTCCAGGCGGCCACGGATATCCGTATGTCCGGAGACCACAGTGGCCACCACTGGGATGTCCACTTCTTGCTTGATCTGCCGGATCACCTCATTGGGCACCGGGGCATTGAGAACCACTCCATACGCGCCCTGGTGTTCCGCCTGAACCGCCAGGCGCACAGAGCGCTGTCCCGTGGTGATGCCCCCTCCTACGCCCACGAACACCGGCACATCACTGACAGATATGATCGCCTGAGCAATGACCGGCTGAGGTGTAAAGGGATAGACAGCAATAATGGCATCGGCATTGATGTTTTTAATAATGGCCACATCTGTGGAAAATGCCAGGGACTTGATACGCCGTCCAAATATCCGGATACCGCTGCATTCACTGATGCAGGGCGGGAGCATCAAAGAGTGACTGCGCAGAGTTCCTGTATAGGAAGGTACTTTTTTTGCCATGAGCGGCTCCTTTCATCAAAGCATAATGTTGTCTGAACATCATACCATCCGCAAGGCTTCCGCACAAGCCCCTTTGCCCTTGCTTTTTTCCCCGGCCGCTGTATACTTTACAAAAAGGGGTGAGTATATGCAGCGCTTTTCCATTATTGTGGGAGACATCACAAAGTCAAATGCCGAGGCCATCGTCAACGCCGCCAATACCACGCTCTTGGGCGGCAGCGGTGTAGACGGAGCCATCCATGCCGCCGCAGGGCCCCGGCTTCTGGAGGAATGTCGAACCCTGGGGGGATGTGAAACCGGGCAAGCAAAGATCACGGCAGGATACAACCTCCCGGCCAAATATGTCCTGCACACTCCGGGCCCGATCTGGCAGGGCGGCGGCCATGGCGAGGCGGCTCTTCTGGCCTCCTGCTACCGCTCCTGCCTGTCTCTGGCGGCTCAAAAGGGTATTCGCAGCGTGGACTTCCCCTCTATCTCCACCGGCGTGTACGGCTATCCCATCCACCAAGCCGCCACAGTGGCCCTTCGGGCCATTATGGACTTTCTCTCAAGCCACGATCTCCCCCAGCAGGTTCGCATGGTCTGTCATACAGAAGCCGCTGCGGATGTCTATCGGCAGGTCTGGAACCTCTGGTTCGCCGAATCCCACGACGGCCGTTTGGATGTTTCTCACCAGAAGAGGTAATTCCTTCTATCCAGGATCTCCCACGAAAAAGGCACGGGTACCTGATCGGTATCCGTGCCTTCCATGTTTTTCGCCTGCGGCAGCATTCATCCCCGCTGCCGGATCTCAGGATGCGTCTGCGCCAGCCACTGGCAGAATGCCTCCGCCGTTCCCACGGTAAAGTCGGACTTGCGGATCCGCAGTTCTCCCATCCGATCCCGCATACGCAGATGGATCCAGCCTCCGCTTTGGCGCAGCTGCTGACAGTTGCGCCAGTCAATGTGCATGGACTGGCGGCCGTCATCCGTCAGGCAGATATCCTCCCCTAAGGTGACCACCGTCTCCCAGGAGGCCTTTTCGTACTTGGAAGCTGCTTTCAGATAGCTCTGGCGCAGCTGCAGCCACTCTCCCAGGAATCCCCGCAGCAGGCACAGGGCCGCCAGGGCCACATAGACAATGGACATGATGAAATTGCCTGCCATCAAATCCACCACCAGGAAAACCAGGCAGCCGGCAGCCAGTACCAGCCACAAAATCAAGCCCTTGGGAACGGTCTTGATGGTGTGCAGGTAGTATTCCTTTAAATATGCAAGATCATGAATATGCCGGTTTTCAAAATATGTTTCCAAGTTAGCACTCCATTCCCGCTGGGATCCCGCATCAGCCCGGAGGCCAGGTCATGTCCCGTCCGCTGAGCACGTGGAAGTGCAGGTGGAACACGCTCTGTCCCGCCTGCTCGCCGATGTTGGAAACTACACGGTAGCTCTCCAGCCCCAGTTCCTTCGTCAGCTTGGCAATGACCTCAAAGATATGGGCCACCACGGCACTGTTGTCCGCCGTCACCTGAGAGACAGAGCCAATATGCTCCTTGGGAATCACCAGAAAGTGGGTAGGTGCCTGAGGTGCGATGTCGTAAAAGGCATAGCACAGATCATCCTCATAAACCTTGTTGGACGGGATCTCCCCCGCCGCAATTTTGCAGAACAAGCAATCTGACATATTTTTCCCTCCTTTGTAGCGGTTTCATATGAACTGATTATACACCGGTTTGCCCCGGCCGTCCAGACCCGCAAGCGTCATGGCTCCTTGTCTTTCCTGCGGGGAAAGGGCCCGCACGGCGCCGGCATCCCGCAATCATCGATTCTCCCCTACTCCTCCGGGTGACGGGGATTCGTCAGTCCCAGGACGTCGTAGTACTCATCAGAAAACACCAGTGCCGACGGATCAAAAGCCGCCTGCATGGTCTTCACCGCTTCATAGGGATCCCTGGGCTCCAGGGCGAAGGCGTCGGCGATGGCTGTAAGCGTGGCTGCTTTCTGAGCTTTGAAGTCCTCACAGCCTTCCCAACAGGCCGCAGCATCCTCCTGCAGCATACTGCGGAAACGTTCTTCTTCCAACCAGTAAATCTGAGAAATGGGATTGGCATCCCGGCAGAAAAGGACGAAAGAGAGAAACTCCCGCAAATTCTCCGCTACCGGCAGCACAAAGGTTCCTTCGCCGCCCATGGACGGGTCTACACAGTAGATCCGCTCATCCCCCGGCAGCAGAATAAAATGGACGCCGTCACAGCCGATCCACCCCACGTACTCCGCCCCCTCCGGGGTGCAGAAATAGGGTGTGTTTTCAGACTGCTCCAATCCAATGGTACTCAGATCTGCCTGCAGGGCCAGAAGGCGCTGAAGATCTTCCCGGGTCATCCCAGCTTCTCCGCCACAAAATCGTCCACAGAGGCCAGCGCGTCGTCCAGCTTCAGAAGGTCGGTACCGCCGCCCATGGCGCTGTCGGGCTTGCCGCCGCCCTTGCCGCCGCAGATGGCACACACATGCTTGACCAGGTCGCCGGCCTTGATGCCCTTGGCCACAGCCTCCTTGCCGCAGACAGCCAGGAAAGTGACCTTACCGTTATTGACGGAGGAGAGCACCGCCACCACGTCGGCGGACTTATCCCGCAGGAAGTCGCCCATCTGCCGCAGTTCATTGGCATTCAGGCCGTCCTTGTTGGCGGTAACCACCTTCATCCCGCCCACGTCCTTGGCGGACATGAGGAACTGACGGGCCTCACCCAGGGAAGCCTCCGCCTTGAAGTGCTCCAGGGCCTGACGAGCGGACTTGAGCTCCGCCACCTGCTGCTCGGCCTTGCTGGCCAGCTCACCGGGCGTGGTCTTGAAGATCTGGGCCGCCCGGAACAGCAGCTCCTGGTTACGGTTCATGGTCTCCAGGCTCAGCTTGCCCACAGTGGCCTCAATCCGGCGGACGCCGGAGGCAACGGAACCCTCGGACTTGATGCGGAAGGTACCGGCCTTGGCGGTGTTGTCCAGGTGAGTGCCGCCGCAGAACTCCATGGAGAAGTCGCCCATCTCCACGACGCGGACGATGTCGCCGTACTTCTCACCGAACATGGCTACAGCGCCCTTCTTCTTGGCCTCTTCAATGGGCAGCTCCTCCGTCACCACGGGGATGCCCTCCAGGATGGCGTCATTGACCAGATGGTCGATCTTCGTCAGCTGCTCCGGGGTGATACCCTCGAAGTGGGTAAAGTCGAAGCGCAGACGGTCCGGCTCCACCAGGGAGCCTGCCTGATGGACGTGGTCGCCCAGCACCTTGCGCAGGGCAGCGTCCAGCAGGTGGGTGGCGCTGTGAGCACGCATGATGGCCTTGCGGCGCTCAACATCGATGGCTGCGGTAACCGTGTCGCCCACCTTCAGCTCACCGGACTTCAATACGCCCACGTGCAGGAACTTGCCGCCCTTGTTCTTCTGGACGTCACGCACTTCAAAGACGCTCTGGCCGCAGGTGAGGGTACCGTGGTCGCCTACCTGGCCGCCCATCTCCGCATAGAAGGGGGTCTTGTCCAGCACCACGGTGGCCTCCGCACCGGAGACGATAGCCTCCTGCATCTCACCTTCCACCACGATGGCCAAAACCTTGCCCTCGTCCCGAGTGCGGTCATAGCCCACGAACTCCGTGGCAGGCATATCGGAGCCGAACTCGATGCCGGCCCAGCCCAGATCGCCCAGAGCCTCCCGGGCCTTCCGGGCGCGGACGCGCTGCTCCTCCATCATCTCGTCGAAGCCCTTGCGGTCCACTTCCATGCCCTCTTCCTCCACCATCTCGGCGGTGAGGTCGATGGGGAAGCCGAAGGTATCGTAGAGCTTGAAGGCGTCGGCACCGGAGAACACGGTCTCGCCCTTTTCCTTGTGGGCGGAGAGCAGCTCCTGGAAGATCTTCATGCCGCCGTCAATGGTCTTGGCGAAGTTCTCCTCCTCGGTGCGGATGACCTTGGTGATATAGGCCTGCTTCTCCCGCAGGTCGGGATAAGCACACTCGTTTTCGTGGATGACGGTATCCACTACCTCGTAGAGGAACGCGTGGTTGACGCCCAGGAGCTTGCCGTGACGGGCAGCGCGGCGCAGCAGGCGGCGCAGCACATAGCCCCGGCCCTCGTTGGAGGGCAGCACGCCGTCGCAGATCATCATGGTGGCGGAGCGGATATGGTCGGTGATGACCCGCAGGGACACGTCCGTCTTGTGGCTCTCCCCGTAGTGGGCACCGGTGATCTCGCTGACCTTGTTGGTGATGTTCATGACGGTGTCCACGTCGAAGAGGGAGTTCACGTTCTGGCACACGCAGGCCAGACGCTCCAGGCCCATGCCGGTGTCGATGTTCTTCTGCTTGAGCTCGGTGTAGTTGCCCTGGCCGTCGTTGTTGAACTGGGAGAAGACATTGTTCCAAACCTCGATATAGCGGTCACAGTCGCAGCCCACGGTGCAGCCGGGCTTGCCGCAGCCGTGCTCGGGGCCGCGGTCATAATACACCTCGGAGCAGGGGCCGCAGGGGCCGGAGCCGTGCTCCCAGAAGTTGTCCTCCTTGCCGAAGCGGAAGATCCGCTCGGCGGGAATGCCGATGTCCTTGTTCCAGATCTCAAAGGCCTCGTCATCGTCCAGGTAGATGGAGGGGTACAGGCGGTCTTCCTCCAGGCCCACCACCTTGGTCAAAAACTCCCAGCAGAAGGGAATGGCCTCCTTCTTAAAGTAGTCGCCGAAGGAGAAGTTGCCCAGCATCTCAAAATAGGTGCCGTGGCGGTCGGTCTTGCCGATGTTTTCGATGTCGCCGGTGCGGATGCACTTCTGGCAGGTGGTGACCCGGCGGCGGGGCGGGACTTCCTCCCCGGTGAACCAGGGCTTCATGGGCGCCATGCCGGAGTTGATCAGCAGCAAGCTGGCGTCGTTCTGGGGGATCAGGGAAAAGCTGGGCAGGCGCAGATGGCCCTTGCTCTCAAAGTAGCTCAGGAACATCTCACGCAGTTCGTTGAGCCCGTGATAGGGATGTGCCATGGTAATCTTCCTCCTGGTATATGAAATCATTTTTGTGAAAACACCATCTCCGGGAAACCGCCGCCGGAAGAAACAAAAAAGCCTCCGCCCCGGTTTAGGGGCGAAGGCTTGCTTCACGGTACCACCCTAATTATCCCCTTGCGGGGCATCTTAGCCATCCGGTAACGGAGATGAACCGTTCCGCTCCTCGCGGACGTGCTCCGAAGCGGCTGCTTCACGGCATTGACAAGGGGCTCCCACCGTCTCCCCTCTCGCTTGGCCTGTTTCGTAAAGCTGACTTCCTCACAGCGGTTTTCCATTTGAACAAAGATATTATATCCTTTTTGGGTAGATTGTCAACGGGGAATTCCCGTTGTTTTTTCCTTTTTCCCCCGCTTTTGCAGGATGCACTGACCATCCGCCAAACACTTGCCGCAGCCGATGCAGCGGGTAGTGCCGCCCTTGTTGCCGTAGAGGATCCAGCACACAGCGCAGGTTCCCGCCAGGATCAGCCCCAGAATCAGCCATTGATACCACATACTGCCGCCCCCTTTTTCTCGGAGCCTACCATGGAAACACCAGCTTTGTCAGTGGCATCCGCAACAGCCAGAGTCCCAGCAGCGGCAGCATCTGCTCTGCCGGGGCGGGCAGGCGGGGCAGCGGCAGCTCCTGGGGCTCCACCACGCCGCCGTCAGGCCGCAGCAGCGCCCGCTGTACGCACAGTACCGGCTCCGACAAACTGGAGAGGGTCAGGCTGTCCCGGGGAGAAAGCCCCCAGGTGACCACCGTCTCCGCCCGGAGCCCGGAGAGATCCCCGCCGCCGTTTCCCGGCACCAGGGCCACCCGGCACATCACTCCCCGAAATCCCCTGCTCTCCTCCGCCAGGGCCAAAATCTCCAGCTTCTGTCCCGCCAGGGCCTCCGCCGTATCCACCCGCAGGATCCCCGGCGGCAGCCAGCCGCTCCAGCATGCCGGGCCGCCGATGATTGCACCCTCCATCAAAACACCTCCCGGGTAGTTTGCACCGACAGCGCCGTTCCATGCGAAAAAATCCCTCGTATTTTTCAGGTGGCTGTGCTATACTGGTTGGAAAGATTTTTCCGAGGTGAGGATCGTGCACATCTGGGGCCATTTCAAAACCGTCTGCCGGCACCGGGCGCTGGTGCAGAAATACTGCTTCCGTCTTGGCCTATACTGGCAGGGGCTGACCCACGACCTCTCCAAATTCTCTCCCACGGAGTTCTGGGCGGGCGCCCGGTACTTCCAGGGAGACCACAGTCCCAACGACGCTCAGCGCCAGGCGGACGGATACAGTGCCTCCTGGCTGCACCACAAGGGCCGCAACCGCCACCACTTTGAGTATTGGACGGATTACAGCCTCACCGGCGAGGGCATCACCGGCGTGGAAATGCCCAAGAAATACGTGGCGGAGATGTTCTGTGACCGTCTGGCCGCCAGCAAGGTCTATCGGGGCGCTGCCTTCGACCCCGCAGATCCCTACCGTTTCTTCCTGCGTGGACAGAAGAAGCGGCTGCTGCTCCACCCGGAGACCTCCCGGCTTCTGGAGTCCATGCTCATCAAGCTCCGGGATGAGGGGGAGGACGCGGCTTTTGATTACATCCGCCATGACATCCTGGGAAAGTGAGGGCGTATGCTGACCAAAGAAGACGTCATAGCCCGTCTGGGGGCTCTGGATCTGAATCCAGGCCACTACTGGGTCACCGCCGGGGCCGCTTTGCTCTTTTACGGACTGCGGGAAACTACCGCCGACATCGACCTGGGCTGCGACCGCGTATTGGCCGACCAGCTGGAGGTCCGAGGCTACGATATGCGACGCGAGGCAGACGGCCGGCGGCGGTTTCATCTCCCTGGCGAAGTGGATATCTCCGAGGACTTCGGGCTGGGCCCGGTACAGCAGATACAGGGCATCCCGGTGGTCTCCCCTGCCGGTGTGCTGGCATTGAAGCGGTTTCTGAACCGGGAGAAAGACCAGTCGGACATCCGCCGCCTGGAGGAATATCTCCAAACCCATCCGGAACCATAAAAAACACGGTGGAGCATCAAAAGATGCCCGCCGTGCTTTTTACTTGATATGTGAGCCGAAAAACGCCATCAGCCTGGCTAACGGGCCCCACAGCCCCGGACAGTGGGTGTGCAAAAAGGACTCCACCTGTCCGGCGGGCAGCCCATCGCCCCACAACAGCACGTGCTCTCCCACCGCCTCCTGGCCGATGGCCACGGCAGCCCGGACGGAGACGCCTACCGCTACCTTCCAGCCCATGGCAGCCACTCCCGCCGCCACAACGCCCACGGCGCTGACGCCGATGGCCACGCCTCCCACGGCTACCAGCCCCAAAGCCAGCAGGCCCAGGGAAATCATCCCGATAGGGAACACCCCCGCGGCAATCAGGCCTACACTGATGACCCCGACAGAAAAGTTCCCCACCGCCACGATACCAATGGCGGTATTGTTGGATGTGGGATGGCGGTCATGGCCAAAGCGGACACTCACCAGGGGAAGGCCCAGCAAACGCGCCCCGCTGGTATATGCAAACACCGGGCCGAAGCTGCGCCGGTAATCCCGGGCCAGGGAATCCACCTTGGCTTCCAGCCGGGCGCTGTGATCCTCCCGCTCCGGAATCGACTCCTCTTCCAAATAATCCTTTACCAGATAGTCTATACTGACTTCAAACCGCTCCGACAATGCGATGAGCTTTCCCAGTTCCGGCATAGCGGCACCGGATTCCCACTTGCTGACAGACTGCCGGGTGACTCCCAGCGCATCCGCCAGCTGCTCCTGGCTGAGCCCCGCCTTCCGCCGCAGGCTGATCAGCTTTTCACAAAACTGCATATCATGACACTCGCTTTCCTCTTGGATGCCCACATGGTACCCTACCCGCCTCATTCCGGCAAGAACGCGGCGGGTGGAAGTTTGTCAACCCCAGGTTGCCCCCCGGTTTTTGGGGCGCCGGAAGCCTCGTTACCGCTTGGAAAAGCAGCGGCCCATGTACCGGGGATTTACCCACTGGACGTAAAAAAGGCACAGGATCAGGTTCAGGGCCGCTCCCACCAGGCCGATGCCCCCGTCCGCCGTCAGCAATCCGATGCACAGCTGCCCCACGCAGTAGCCCAGCTCGATGAGGCTGTTTTTCCGCCGCCGGGCCGGGTCCTTTTCCTGCATCAGGTTCCGGACCATCCAGATAGAGGCCAGGGCCAGCGGCACCAAAGAAAACCAGAGGGCGCCCCGGTAGTCCTCCCGTCCCTGGCGTATCCACCACAGGCTCTGAGCCGCGCTGTACACCAGCCCCGCCTGGGCGGCGATGGGCAGCAGCGTGAGATTGCTCTGCAAAACCGGGTTCTTTTCCACCGCCTTTTGCAGCTGGGGACGCAGCAGCATCCAGACGCCCGCTGCCGCCGTCAGCAAACACAGGGCAAAGAGCCAATCCAGGTGGTGGACCATCAAAAATGCCGCCAGGCCCGTATAGACATGGACCCATTCCACGCCTGCCGGGGCCTCCGTCACCACTGCGGGAAAGACGGAGCTGCAGATCCCCATGGCCAGCAGGCCCACCAGCGACACTGCCAGCACCACGGCACCAGCGATCATCCATCCCCGGCCGGCAGTCCTTTGCACAGGTGGGGGTGCGGTCTTCTCCGCCTGGTCCTCCCACTCCTGCTGCTCGTCCAGCAGCCAGTCCACCCGGACGCCAAAGTACCGGGCACAGGGCAGAAGCTTTGCCCCGTCCGGCAGGGCAGTCCCCTGCTCCCAGCGGCTTATAGCCTGTCGGCTGACGCCCAGGGCTTCCGCCAGGGCCTCCTGGCTGAGCCCCTCCCGCCGCCGCAGCCGGACCAGCTTCTCGGAAAATGTCATGGCAGTTCCTCCTTTTTTGCTTCTCAATCATAACAGAGGATGCCGGGAAAGTCCACCGCGCCCCCCGGACAAGGCCGCAACCAAACGCAACATCTCATATTTTTTATAAATTTCCCGCAGGCCGCAGCAATTTGGCGTTCTCCGGAGTATTCTCCACAAAAGGATGTGATCACATGCCCGATACCGCCGCCGCGGTGGCCCAATGGGGCAGCGCCGTCTATCGTCTGGCCTGCGCACAGGTACACGCCCCCGCCGATGCTGACGACGTATTTCAGGAGGTATTCTTACGCTACCACCGGTTTGCCCCGGAGTTTGAAAGCAAGGCCCACGAAAAGGCCTGGCTGCTGCGGGTCACTGTCAACTGCTGCCGCACCCACCTGTCCGCTCCCTGGCGGCGGCACACTGTTCCCCTGGAGGATGTGTATGCCTGCCAGACACCGGAGGAATCCGCTGTAGCGGACGCTCTCCAGGCCCTCTCTTCCAGGGATCGCGCCATCATTCACCTCTTCTATTTTGAGGGGTATGGGACGGAAGAGATCGCCGGGATCACAGGTCTGCGTCCTGCCTCGGTACGCTCCCGGCTCACCCGGGCCCGGCAAAAGCTCCGGAAAATCTTGAAGGAGGAACTATGATGTTTCAGGATACTTACCGCATGATGAACCAACGTCTCCTTCCCGGAGAGGGCTTGATTCGCTCCACATTGGAACGAGCCGTCTCCGGCCATGCCGCCCGTTCCCGCCATTCTTTCCCCCGCCGGGCCGCCCTGGCAGGGGTGATAGCCGCCGCCTGCCTGTGCGCGGTTCCCGCAGCCGCCGCCGTATGGGACCCGGCCTATCAGGTCTTTTACCGAATCGCTCCATCTGCTGCCCAGTTCTTCCAGCCGGTGCGGGAGAGCTGCACCCACCAGGACATCTCCATGGCCGTCTCCGCCGTGCGGGTGGAAGGAGACACGGCTCAGGCCTATATCACCCTGTCCGGCGGAGCCGTGGATGAGACCACAGATCTCTTTGACAGCTGGTCTTTCCATCTGCCCTTTGATCAAAACGGGCGCTGTGAGCGGGTGGACTGGGACGAGGAGACGGGAACGGTCACGTTTTTGTGTACCACGCAGACGCTGGACGGTTCTCCCATCCCCACCGGCGGCAAGATGACCTTCTCGGTGCGCCAGCTGCTGACGGGGAAAGAAGCTCTGGAGAACGCGGCAGTGGAGCTGGATCTGTCAGATTGTACCCGCGAGACGTCCGCAGCGGCTCTCGGGGAGGGCGGTGACGGGAACTTCTCCTGTACCGGAGGCAGTGGAGATGAATCTCTGCTGGAATCCACCCCCGTACTGCTGCCGGGAGAAACGCTGGCAGAACCTGCAGAGGGCATCTCCATCGCGGCAGCAGGCTATGCAGGCGGCTATTTCCACATTCAAATCTGCAGGGGTGATGCCACGCAGACGGACAACCATGCCCGGCTGTGGCTGGAAGGCCCGGAGGGAACAAAGTGCCTCTCTCTGGGCAGCATCGGTTTTTGCAGGATACAGGATGACGGCAGCCGCGCCGACTACACGGAATTTCTCTTTGATGTGGCGCCGGAGGCCCTCTCCCGCTATACCCTTCACGGAGACTTCTATACCGCTTCCCATCTCACGGAGGGTCTCTGGCAGGTGACGTTCCCGCTTGTGGAAACGCCTTAACAAAAAACCGATCAAAAAAGTGCCCGGAGGTTTTCTCCGGGTGCTTGCCATTTTCCGGAAAGGTGGTATGATGGGGGCAGTAAGAATCTAACGGAGGGTACCACAATGCTGGACATGCTGGACTATCTGCGGGAGGAAGGAATCAATCCCGCAATTATAAAGGAAGTAGAAGCTTTCCGGGGCCGCTTCCCCACGGAAGAGGGCCTGCGCCGCCGGGTTCCGGAGCCCCGCTATCTCTATTACGGCAAGGAGATCTGGGAAGAGGCCCTGACGGCTCTGCTGTGCGGGGAGAACCTGCTGCTGGTGGGCCCCAAGGCCACCGGCAAAAATGTTCTCTCGGAAAACCTGGCTGCCGCTTTCGGGCGTCCCAGCTGGGATGTGTCCTTTTACATCAACACCGATGCCGCCACCCTGCTGGGCACCGACACGTTCGATAACGGCAAGGTAACGCTGCGCAAGGGCCCTATCTATCAGTGCGCGGAAAAGGGCGGTTTCGGCATTCTGGACGAGATCAACATGGCCAAGAACGAATCCTTGGCGGTGCTCCATGCCACATTGGACTTCCGCCGGGCCATCGACATGCCGGGCTATGACCGCATCAGCCTCCACGATGCCACCCGCTTTATCGCCACCATGAACTATGGCTACGCCGGCACCCGGGAGCTCAACGAGGCCCTCACCTCCCGGTTCGTGGTCATCGATATGCCCGCCATCTCCGAGGAGGGCCTGCAGAAGCTGCTGACCCGGGAATTCCCGGATCTGAAGCCGGAGTATGCCGCGCAGTTTGCAGGGCTGTTCCGGGATATCCAGAAAAAGTGCGACGGCGGCGAGCTTTCCACCAAGCCTCTGGATCTGCGGGGCCTGATGGCCTCCGTGCGTTTGATGAAGGCGGGCCTTGCCGGCGGCCGGGCGCTGGAGCTGGGCCTTGTAAACAAGTCCTTTGACGACTTTGAGCGTCAGCTGGTTCAGGATGTGATCCTCACCCGTCTGCCGGAGGATCTCTCTGCTGGGGATGTGTTCGCCTGATGGAGATCCTGGACAACGAAAAGCGCCGGGCGCGGAACCTCATCTGGAACGCGGCGGAGGACTATACCTTCGAACCGGACTTCAAGGCCTACGATCAGGACGGCCGGGCAGACCGGTACTGGAACAGCATCATCGGCACCGTCCGAAAAGATTTTGGCCCGGATGCCTTTGCAGACCTCTTCCAGAGTTTTGACGGAGACCCCAGGCAAGCCACCTATGAACAGGTGGTATGGCTGGGGCTGGAGAATGCCGCCTATCTGCGGGAAGCCCCCAAGCGGCCGGCACTCCCCTCCCTGCGGCGCCATTACGCCCGGGCGGTATTGGCACTGCCTGTGCCGGAAGATACAGACCCGCTTCTGGGCCGGCTGCAGCAGGCCCACTACCGCCGGGTGTTGGGAGAGGCAGACAACCTGTCTCCCCAGGAGCGGGAAATCCTGGACACTTTGGAATTTCCAGGCGACCTGGACGGCGCCGCCCTGGAAGATCGGGCCCGAACTCTGCTGGAAACCTCTTTCGGCTTTGTCCCCGGTGACAACCAGTCAAAAGATAACAAGAAGAAAAAACGTCTGCGCCGCTTTAAACTCTTCGGCCGCAAAGAGGGCAAGGGAGAACTGCCTGCCGTACGGGCCTTTGGCTACGGCTACGCCGAGCATCTGTCGGAGGACGGCGGCCGGCAGGTGGAGGAATTCCACTCCTCCCTCAACTGGTCGGGACTTGCGGTGAAGGATGACAGCACCATCCGCACCTACATTCAAAACTACTTCGGCCAGCCTCTCTACGACCAGGCCAAGACCAGCAAGCTGGAAGCCAGCCTGTGCGTGGATGAGCACAAGGAATGCCACCTCTATTACGCCAAAGGCAGCACCGCTTTGGATCCCTCCGTCAAGGGGTATGTGGGCCAGCAGCGGCGGGCAGCCCTCAAGCAGATGGAGAAAAACCGGGCCTTCTACCAGGCGGATCTCACCCGCAACCGCAACAGCGTCAACCGCCTCACCGCCCGCATCCGCAACGCCCTTCTCACCCACCTGGAGCCCACGGAAGTACGCTCCTCCAGCGGTACGCTGGACGCCGGGCGCATCTGGCGGGGGCTGTATCTGGATGATGACAAGGTCTTCACCAAGGTGCTCAAGACGGATCCCGGCGGGCTCAGCGTGGACATTCTGCTGGATGCCTCCACCTCCCAGCTGGATCGGCAGGAAACTGTGGCATCCCAGGGCTACATGATCGCCGAGAGCCTCACCCGCTGCGGCATTCCCGTCCGGGTGTCGGCCTTCTGCTCCCTAAGCGGATACACGGTCCTCACCCGTTACCGGGACTACCAGGAAACGGATAAGAACGACCACATCTTCCGTTACTTCACCACAGGCTGCAACCGGGACGGCCTAGCCATCCGTGCCCTGGGAAAAGAGATGGAGGATTCCCCCTGTGAGCACCGTATGGTGATCCTCCTCTCAGACGCCAAGCCCCACGACATCAAAAAGCTGGTGCTGCCCAATGAGTCCCTGGATTACTCCCAGGACCCCGGCATCAACAACACTGCCGCAGAAGTCCGTTCCCTGATGCACCGGGATATCGCCGTGGTATGCGTCTTCACCGGCGATGACGAGGATGTTCCCGCCGCCCACACCATTTACGGCCGGAATTTTGCCCGGATCCGCTCCCTGGACCAGTTTGCCGATACGGTAGGCACCCTGATCCAGACCCAGATCCGCAACCTGTAAGCCCAATTCAAACGAAACGCACGCCCCGTCCTACCGGACGGGGCGTGCGTTTTTGTTTGGGCGCTTGAGTTTAACGGAGGAACTGGATATTGGCGTCCACCCGGCCACCGATCCCGTCGATGGAGCAGCTGCTGGAGAACTGCCAGATATCCATCTGGTAGTAGAACGCGGGATAAAGCCGTTCCGAGCTGGCGCTCTTATACTCCGGGAACCAGATGGGGTACTTGGCCAGCTGGGGCAGGTTGAACTTGTTATAGCCCACATACTTGCTCATGTACACCATGGGCTCATAGCCCGCCTCCTCGATCTGCTGGCAGAATGCCAGGGCGCAGGCAGTGGCTACCTCCGGCGTAGTGCCGTAAACCCGGTAGGTGGAGTCGTGCATCTCCCAGTCATAGGCGATGGGGCCTGTGATCTTGCGGCCATCCAGAATGGAGAGCACATAATCCGCCTCTTCAATAGCCTCCTCCACGGTGATGGCCTGAGAGAAGAAATACACCCCTGTCTCCAGTCCGGCATCCATGGCGCCGTCCACATTCTGCAGGCAGTAGGCATCCCGGTTCAGGGAGCCCGTGCCGTAGCCGCGGAAGCCGGCCCGCACCATGACAAACTCCACGCCGTCGTTGGCCACGGCCTCCCAGTCGATGGTCTTCCCGGCGGTAGCCTGGTTCTGATAGGCAGAAACATCAATACCAAAGCGGGTATCATATTCCCTGCCCACATACACCAGGCGGTCTGTGTCTTCGTCATCCCAAACGAAATCCGGCTGAGCCACCTTGCTGGTCTCCACGCCGCTGTAGATGGGAACATTATAATTATCGTAGTTCACATAACCATCTGCCGCCACCCAGGGATACTTGGACGGCTCCGCAGGCTCCTCCGGCTTTTCATCCTTATCTGGTGTATCCGGCTTTTCCTCTTCAGGCTCCAGAACTTTCAACTCGGCGCTGCCGAAATTCAGGATATCTCCGCCAATGGCCACATTGGTCAGTGTCACCGTCCCTGTTACGCCGGGAGCAATGATCAGGTTCCCGCCGATGCTCATATCCAGCAGCTCGGCACCTTCGGAGGCATTGATCATCAGCGAGCCCTCCACCATATCGGAATAGGTGCCCTGCTCCTGGATCAGCACATCCACCATATTGTTGAGGATGTTGACGATCTCCGCCCGGGTAATGGCATCAGTGGGCCGGAAATACCCATTGGCGGAATCGTTGATGTATCCACGGGCCGTCATCTCCACCACATAGGGGCGGGCATAGTCCGCGATCTGGGCCTCGTCCAGATAGGTAAGAGCCGTGCTCTGCCCGGTGATGCCAAAGGCACGGGCAATCATGGCCACAGCCTGCTGGCGGGTAATGGTATCGGTAGAGAGAGCCTGGCCGTTGTTGCCCAGATACACGCCGGCGGCGTGGAGCTTCAGGATCGGCTGCTCCCAGTAGGTTCCCGCCGTGTCCGTAAAGGTGGCGGCAGAAGAAATGGCCTGGTACTTCATAAAGCGGTCCAGAATCCCTGCGAAGGCACCCCGGGTGATGGAATTGTCCGGCCGGAACGTGCCGTCCTCATATCCCTGAATAATGCCGTACTCCTGGCTCCACTTGTCGATGGCGCCGGAAGCCCAATGTCCGGCAGTATCGGTAAACACGGCACCGGCCGGCGTCACGGCCATTCCCACTGTCATAGCCAGAGCCAAGGCCCCCGCCAACAAACGCTTTCTCTTCATGGCTGCTCTCCCTTCAATGATCTGACAAGATTCGACGCCCCGCGCCGCGAAAAAGTTCCCGCCGTCCCATCGAAACGGCGGGAACCAGCAAATCTGGTTTACATATTATCATAACGCTCCCTGCGGTGTCAACGTTCCGCCACAGGAAAAAATGGGGATTTACCGGACAAACAGCGGGATCCGCAGCGGCTTCTCCGTCACCGCGGCATCCTCCATCCTGCCCGCCGCGTCACCCCGCAAAACCGACAGGGTCAGACCCAGGAACGTCAGATCCATCACGGTATGTAAGTTCCCCACCAGCAGCGGTACATGGACACTGGTGAGCACAAACCCCAGGTTCAGTACAACACTGCCAAAAAGCTGCAGTCCGAAGGGAATCAGGACTGCCAGGGCCAGAAGCCGCCCCCACTGGCTCCGCTGACGGCGGCAGCGCACAAGCAGCCACACCAGCAGCCCCGCCAGGGCCGCCACCAGTACCAGACACGCCAGCCAGCCCAGTTTGTATAGCACCGTGGTCAAAAGGAGATCCCGGCTCCACCCCGGCACCATCCGCTCGTAAGGTGTAAAGGGTTCCAACGCCTCGCCGCTTCCCTCTCCTACCCATCGGGCAGCAGCCACCGCTTGTCGAATCGCCAGGGCCTGATATCCTCTGCCACTGGGATCCGTCTCAGGATGTAAGAAGAACATGAATCTGCCAACGGAGGTAATCACAGACAGGGTGCCGCCTGCCATCACGGCAGCCAACCCACAAATCAGGACCGTAGCCTTTCCCCGGGAAACATGGAACCAGCCCATGCGGATGGCCATCAGCAATACGATGAAACCCGTTAAAAGCAACAACAGCAATCCCGTAACAGAGGGTGCCAGTATGCAAACCACGGCCAGAGGAACTCCACCTGCCAGTGCCAGAAGCAGCCTTCCCGCTCCACCGCCCCGGCAGCGGCACACCCACAGGACATACACCACCGGGTAGCACAGCACCACATAGCGGGTGTAGTAGGAAACATTGCTGATATTGGGCGAATGGATCAGGCTGAAAATCCCTGCTGCCAGAGCCAGCAGATAAACAGCCCCGGCCCGGCGAACCAGCACAGCGCAGTCCAGGAAATACATCCCAATGAGACCGCCTGTCCCCAACAACACCGCCAAAGCTGTCCGCACCGGGTCGATATCGTCGTAATAGGGCGCACCGGCAGCTGTCAGCCACACCCGCAAAAAGCCCCCCAGCAACGCCAAAAGTACAATCATGGTCAGAGGCCCCCACTGGGGCCGGGGCCGGTGGAGGGCATCCAGCTCTGCTCCCACAATCTCCGGATCTCCCATCTCTTCCACCGCCAGGCGCTCCGCCTCCTCCGGGCTATGCCCTTTCTGCACAAAAGCATCCCGCTGATCCTCCAGATGCCGCCCCAGCTCCCGCAGTACCAGGGGACGGGCCCGCCGCCAGCGGAGCTGCTCCCCGGCTGCTGCCAGATACGCCTCCATGGTCTCAGGCTTCCCCACAGCAGGCCCCTCCCTCCAAAACCCGGTGCACCGCCGCGGCATAGGCATTCCAGGCGATCTCTTTTTCATGCAGGGCTGCCCGGCCCTGATCCGTCAGATGATAATACCGCCGGGGCTTCCCGGCTGCCGCCGCCCCTTCGTAGGCGGTTACCAGTCCCTGCTCTTCCAGGCCGTGGAGCAGGGGATACAGTGTCCCCGCCTTTAAGTGAAAGGTATCATCGCTGCGCAGCCGCAGGGATTCGATCATCTCATAGCCGTACTGATCCCCGTCCTCCAGCAATTTCAGTACCAGCAGTGCCATGCTGCCGCTTACCAAGCCCTTGTCCAGTTCCATTCCCACACCCCCCATTATATCGGTTTCCTATATATCACTGCTGCCAGTATATATCGGTTCCCTATATATGTCAAGGCAAAAAACTCCCCGCGTCATAAGACGCGGGGAGACAAATTGGATGCAGGGACAGCGGCTCACTCCACCGTCACGGATTTTGCCAGGTTCCGGGGCTTATCGATGTCGCAGCCTCTTTGCAGGGCCACATAGTAGGCGAACAGCTGCATGGGAACAATTCCCAACGAGGGCTGAAGCACCGGATGGGTCTCCGGCACGGTGATGACGGCATCGGCGGTTTTTTCCATCCGTTCCCGGAAGTCCTCACCGGTAATGGCCAGGACTTCGGCTCCCCGGGCCTTCACCTCAACCACGTTGCTCATGGCTTTGTCGAAAAGCGGCGCATAGGTTCCCAGGGCCACTACCAGCGTACCGGGCTCGATCAGGGAGATGGTGCCGTGCTTGAGTTCGCCGGAGGCGTAGGCCTCGGAGTGGATGTAGCTGATCTCCTTGAGCTTCAGCGAACCCTCCAGTCCCATGGCATAGTCCAGATTGCGGCCGATAAAGAACACGGAGTTGTGGTTGAAATACCGGGAGGCGTAATACTGGATATCCTCGGTATGGGCCAGAAACGCCTCCATTTTCTCCGGCAGACGCTGCATCTCAGACATGATGGCGCTGTACTCCGCCGGATCCAGAGATCCCAGTTCGTCCGCCAGGTACAGACCCACCAGATCCATCAGCACCAGCTGGGTGGAGTAGGCCTTGGTGGTAGCCACAGCGATCTCAGGCCCCGCCCAGGTATAGAGCACGTCGTCGGCCTCCCGTGCAATGGAAGATCCCACCACGTTGACGATGGCCAGTGTCCGGCCGCCCCGGCGCTTGGCCTCCCGCATCGCCGCCATGGTATCCAGGGTTTCACCGGACTGGCTAATGACGATGACCAGGGACTTTTCGTCCACCAGCGGATCGCAGTAGCGGAACTCCGAGGCCAGCATCACCTCCACCGGGCGGCGCAGCAGCTTCTCCCAGATGTACTTGCTGACCATTCCCACATGGTAGGAAGAGCCGCAGGCAATGATGAAGATGCGATCCACGTTTTTGATATAATCCGCCGGCATATCCAAATCGTCCAGCACCACCCGGCCGTCCCGGATGCGGGGAGAGATGGTCTTGCGGATAGCCTCGGGCTGTTCAAAGATCTCCTTGACCATAAAGTGGGCGTAGCCGCCCTTCTCCGCCGCAGAGACGTCCCAGTCCACCGTCACACGGGCCTTATCCACCGGCACCAGCTCGCTGTTGAACACATCGATGCTGTCCCGGGTGATGACGGCGATCTCTCCGTCGTCCATATAGCTCACATCCCGGGTATAGCGCAGGATGGCGGTGACGTCGGAGGCCAGGAAATTTCCCTCCTTGCCATACCCCAGGATCAAGGGGCTGTCCTTGCGGGCGGCAATGATGGCATTGGGATAATCGCTGCACAAAATGCCGAAGGCGTAGGAGCCCTCGATCCGGTGCAGGGTACGGGAAACCGCGTCCAGCATGTTGCCGTTTTCCCGATAGTAGACCTCCAGTAACTGCGCCACAACCTCAGAGTCCGTATCCGAGGTGAATGTCACGCCCTTTTGCAGCAGGTGTTCCTTGATCTCCTGGTAGTTTTCGATGATGCCGTTGTGCACCAGGGCAATGGATCCATCTGCACTGACATGGGGATGGGCATTGACGTCGCTGGGTTCCCCGTGAGTAGCCCAACGGGTGTGTCCGATACCCTGGCACCCCTTCAGATCCGCGCCTCCGTGAATGAGATCCGAGAGGACCTTCAACCGGCCCTTGGTCTTGCGCACCTGAAGCGTGCCGTCGTCGGCCCGGACGGCTACGCCGGCGGAGTCATAACCCCGGTATTCCATGCGCTCCAGTCCGTCCAACAAGATAGGAGCAGCGCTCACCGCTCCCACAAAGCCAATAATTCCACACATATATAGCTAATATCCTCCTGAATGTATTCCACAAAAGTATATGCGTTCAAAAGGACAAACACGCAGATATTTGCCGCTTTTCCCCACGGTCACAGTCCCTTTGTTCCGCAGTCGCCTGCGTATTTGCCAACTGTGTTACGCGCCCGTGGACACGGAAGGGCACCCGCCGAAACCTTCGATCACAGGGCACACCGGCCCCGTTTGCTCCCTTCTCCTCGTCGTCCCGCCCCGAAACAGGGCGGGCGCTGGCGCTGTGATGGGCTCTGGCCCATGATCTCCTTTCACCTCTGCGAATTGGATGCTGTATATGATAACGCTCCCCATGGGGCGCGATATCCGGGATAAAGCTTACGTCCCTGCAAATACTACGTAAAAAGGAGGGACGCGCTATGATCACCGCGTTTTTTCGCACGCTGATCCTCTACTTTTTCATCATGCTGGGGCTGCGCCTGACCGGCAAACGCCAGATCGGCGAACTGGAACCCAGCGAGCTGGTGATGACCATGATGATCTCAGATCTGGCCACCGTTCCCATGCAGGATTTTGGAATCCCGCTGCTGACCGGGCTGATCCCCATTGCCACACTGCTGGCTGTCTCCCTGCTGCTGAGCCAGATCTGCCTCAACAACCTGCGCTTCCGGGCACTGATGTGCGGAAAGCCCACCATCCTCATTTGGGAGGGGCAGGTACAGCAGGACGCCATGCGGAAAAACCGCTTCACCCTGGACGAGCTCATGGAGGAGCTGCGGGAACAGGGAATTGCCGACATCCAGGATGTGAAATACGCAGTCCTGGAAAACTCCGGAGAGCTCTCCGTGCTGCCCTGGGGCCGCTGTCAGCCTCCCACAGCCCAGCAGCTGAAACTCAAAGGGCCTGACGAGGTGACACTGCCGGTTGTTCTCATTAACGATGGCCGGGTGCTCAGCCGGAACCTGGCGCTGTGCGGCCGGGACGAAGAGTGGCTTGCAAAGCAGCTCCGCTCCCGCCACCTCACCTCCCCCCGGGAGGTCTTTTTGCTGACGCTGGATCAAAAAGGCAGCGTTCTTTGCATTCGGAAGGAGCGCAAAGCATGAAAGCCTATTTTCTCTCTGTCCTGACACTGCTGGCGGTTTTATCCCTGGCTCTTTGGAACAGCGCCTCCATGGCCGGGCGCACCCAGCGCTGGCAGGGCCAGCTGGACCAGGTGGAAGCGCTGGCAACGGACGGGGCCTGGGAAGATGCCTATCAAGCCCTGGAGGAGAGCTACGGCGACTGGTCTTCCAGCCAGGCCTATCTCCACATCGTCAGTCATCATGATGTGCTGGATGAGGCAGAGGCCATGTACCGCCGGGCCGCTGTCTTTATCTGCCTCCAGGAGGAGAGCAGCCTGCTGGGTGAGCTGTCGGACTTACGCCATCAGCTGCGGCTTCTCTCAGAGATGGAACAGCTGAGCATTAAAAATGTCCTCTAGCATGGGGCATATTATAGCATACGTCCCATGGCGGTGCAAGCGTACCATTTCCGATATAAACGGATCCCGGACGCCACGGCGCCCGGGACCCCGCTTTTTTGGTGATTATTTGTTATCAGCCAGGAGCTTATTGAGCTCTTCCATAAAGGTGTCGATATCTTTGAACTGCCGGTACACCGACGCAAAGCGCACGTAAGCCACCTGATCCACATCCCGCAGCCGTTCCATGACCCGCTCGCCGATCTTCTCGGTGCTGACCTCCCGTTCCATGGAGTTTTGCAGATCCTGCTCGATCTCCGCCGCGATGCGCTCCAGCTCCGCCAGAGGAACCGGTCGTTTCTCACAAGCCCGGATCATACCCCCCAGAACCTTACGCCGGTCAAAGCTCTGACGGCTGCCGTCCTTTTTCACCACCACCATGGGAAGGCTTTCCACCGTCTCGTAGGTGGTAAAGCGCTTTCCGCAGGACAAGCACTCCCGCCTGCGCCGGATGCTGCTGCCCTCGTCTGCGGGGCGGGAATCGATGACCTTGCTCTCACTGTAGCCGCAATAGGGACACTTCATAGTGAACCTCCCGAATGACACCGGCGGGGCCGGCGATTTCTCATCTGTGGCTCCAACTCCGGGGAAGAAACGCTCCCCTACCGGAGAGAATTCCAGTCAACCCCCAAGGGGCATGGCTGCCTTGGGGTCATTATAACACAGCGCCACAAAATATGGTATCTCTATTTTTCACCTTTCGGAAAAAATTCTGTTTTTTTAATGGTTCCTTTACCCGTCAAAAAATACCGGCTTCTCCTCCGTGTCGAAGGCAACCACTGCCGCCTCCCGTCCCCGAACCCGGCGCAGCGTGGCAAAACAGAAAACCGGGATCAGGGCAAAGGGTTTTCCCGGATCCCAGGGCAGCGCCACCAGCCGAAACTCTCCGGCCCGGTGCAGGAAACACGCCTGGCCATGCAGGCACCGCCGCAGCCAGGGGGAATGGAATTCCCCTTCCGGGTGGGGAAGCTCTTCCCAGTCTCCGCCGGCTGCGGAAACCGCCGGGCGAACCTCTCCCCGCACCAATTTACCCAGAGGCGCAGTCAGCTGCCGGGAAAAACGCCTTCGGATGACGCCCTCTTCCCCGGAGGGCTCCAGGATCCCCAAACGCAGCTCCCCGGCGTCCCCTACCGCCCAGGCGCACCATAATTCCTGATCCGGCAGACGGCAGCGGGCTGTGAACCAGGTATACAGCGCCTCCGGTTCCACCGTTAGTTCTCCGGTGCTCTTCTCCCCCAGATACAGCGGAAACTTGTCCACGGCTCCGCCTCCTCTCCCGCATGGCGGCGGCAAAAGGGCCGCCTGTGCCAATCTATGCACAGGCGGCCCCGGAATATGTCCATTTTCTCAGGCAATGGTATAACTGCCCCGCACCAGCAGCTTGGTGGTGGCGGCGGTGGCTTTCACGCCCCGATTCTCAATGGTCATCATGTAGAGATGGTTTTGTACCAGACCGCCTCCGTTATTGAGGGTGGAAGCGGCTGTCTCGTCAATGAGACCGGGCGCAGAGGAAGATACACACACGGCGGAGCCCACCCGCAGCATCACCTCGCAGCCGATCTGGCCGGTGAGGGTCTGCCCATTGGAAAGCGTCACCACCGTAAACGTGGACGCGGTGGATGTGCCGCCGGTGGAGACGGATCCTCCCAGCTGCTGGACGATCTGGCTGTTGCGGGCGGCGATCTTCTGATCCACTGCGGACAGGATATTCCCCAGGAACGTCTCGTTGAGATAGCTGAGGGTCACCAGGGGGTCACCGGTGGAACCGGCTTCCGCTGCCAGGGACACGGTGGTGCTCAGCACGCAGGAAATGGCCAGCAAAGACACCAGCCGCAGCACCCATCTGTTCTTCTTCATATGTACCTCCCATCCCGCCGGGCCTCTTTGCCGCCTGCGGGGTCTCTTTTGTTTTGCTTTTCCGTTCCGGGACGCGGCTTACGCCGGACCTGTCCCAAGAAACGGTGAAATGATGTACCGCCGGAATCTGGAGTGGTTCCCCTGAAAAGGATCTTTTCAGGGGAACCAGCATTCAAACCAGCTGGTCGTGGGGCAGCCCGAAGCTCACTGCGATGGCCAGATCGACCTTCTCCATCACCGACTCCTCCACATGGCCCATTTTCTCCCGCAGCCGCTTTTTATCCAGGGTTCGCACCTGCTCCAGCAGGACTACGGAATCCCGGCTCAGGCCGCGGCTCTGGGTCACAGGGAGATCGATATGTGTGGGCAGCCGTGCTTTTCCCGTCTGGGAGGTAATGGCTGCCGCAATCACAGTGGGGCTGTAACGGTTTCCGGTGTCGTTCTGGATGATCAGAACCGGCCGGACGCCGCCCTGCTCGCTGCCCACCACCGGGGAGAGATCGGCATAGTAAATATCGCCGCGCTTGACACTTGTATCCACAAAGTTCACACTCCGCCGAAAGAAGTACCCGCCGCCGGATCAATACCAGCGGGGCCACTTTCATTCTCCCACGCAGCCGGGGAATTTATACGGCAGCCGCCGTGCAAAATTCCCGCTTCTCCGCCCCCTGACATTCTATGCCCGGGGCAGGGCCGGAGTGTCTTGTTTTTTCTGCTGAGGTCTCACACCAAAAGCCGCAGGCTCCGCTCCACCACGTCTCCATGCTCCAGATAGAGCCTGGGAACCCGCTTGCTGACGGCGCAGACCAGCTCATAGGGGATGGTCCCCAGCATGGCGGCCAGATCGTCCGCCCGCTGCCGTGTTCCGAAGATCTCCACCGGATCCCCTACGTGGACATCCGGCAGATCCGTCAGATCCACCATGGTCATGTCCATGCAGATCCGGCCCCGCACGGGAGCGGGTCCCTGCTCTGTCACCACCGACAGCCGGTTGGAAAAGCCCCGGAACAAACCGTCGGCGTAGCCGATGGGCAGCACGCCCACCCGGGTTCTTTTCTCGGTGTGGAATGTGCGGCCGTAGCTGATATCGGTGTCCGGATCAAAGACCTTGATGGTGGATACGCAGGATTTGAGGGTCATCACCGGCCGCAGGTCCAGAGCCCGGGCATCTCCGCCCAGCCCGTAGAGGGCGATACCGGGACGTACCATGTCCAGATACATCTCCGGATAACGGGCCAGGGCACCACTGTTGGCGCAGTGGCGGATGGCAAAGGTTCTGCCCCGCTGTGCAAGCGCGTCCAACACCCGCATAAATAAATCGAACTGCTCCCGGGTGTAGGCCTCGTTCTCCCCGCCGTCCTCATCGGCAACGGCAAAGTGGGTGAAGATGCCCTCCGGATCCAGATTGGGCAGGTCGCAGGATTTGGCGATGGCCTCCACGCCCCCCTGGAAGTGGTCTCCCCGCACCAGAAAGCCCAGGCGGGACATGCCGGTATCCACCTTGATGTGGACTTTCAGAGTCCCGCCGCAGGCAACGGCTGCGGCGCTGTATTCCTCCGCCTTGGCCTGAGCGGAGACCGCCTGGGTGATGCGGTATTCTATGAGCTGGGGCACCATGGAGGGCGGCGTATGTCCCAGGATCAAAATGGGTGCCTCCACCCCCGCATGGCGCAGCTCCCGGGCCTCGTCCAGGCTGGAAACCGCCAGGTATTCCGCCCCCAGCTGTTCCAGCTTTCTGGCCACCTGCACGGCGCCGTGGCCGTAAGCGTCTGCTTTCACCACACCCAGATATTTGACGTTGGGGCCGGTACGCAGACGGGCTTGATGGTAATTGTGGGCCAGGGCGTCCAGGTCGATCTCCGCCCAGGTTCTTCTCAAAACGGTATCATCCATGGCAAACCATTCACCTTTCGCCATTGTACAATCGGAGTTTACTCCTGGTCGCTCATTATATCATAAAAGGCAAAACTCGTAAACTCCGCCGTCAAAATTATTTCACTATCCACGGCGATCTCTCCCCGCACCGGGGCCCCGCCGTCCTGGCGCAGCCAGAGTGTGGAAAGGATCTTCTCCCCGTCCTCCCCGGTTTGATCCACCGTCAGCCGCAGACAGGGGATATCGTCCCAGCTCTCCTCATTTTCCTCCAGCAGCCACCCCTCCCGCAGGGCGCTCATGAGCCGGGGCAGGCAGGCCATAGGGCTGATATCCTGGCCACTCAGCGTTCCGGCTCCCAGGCACAGATCCTCATACTCCAGCCGGGTATCCTCCCCGGAGAACACCGCCCGGATCCCGGCAATGCTCTCCGGCGCCAGCACCTCCACCGTGGTTTCACCGTCCGGCACATAGGTACACTGCACCGATGTCTCCCAGAGGCTCCCCGCCTGGTCCCAGGCGACTTCCGCCGTCATCTCACAGCCGGTCATGGTCTGATAGGCCTCCCGAACCGCCTCCGCGCCGGACTCCGTCTCCCCGGCCCCGCCTGCGCCGCAGGCGCTCAGAATCAGGCACAGGGTCATCATTGGTACGCACCACCATCTGCGCACCCTGCAAAACCTCCGTTACTCCAGAATCTCCCGGATGGCCTCCGGCAGGCAGCCTGCCACATCCTCCGGCGTGGCGCCGTACTCCGTCCAGGTCTTGGCCGCCAGCTCCCCGGCCCGGCCGTGGAGCCATACCCCCAGCGCCGCCGCCCGGACCGGGGCAGCCCCCTGGGCCAGGAGAGACGCGATGACCCCGGTGAGCACATCGCCGCTGCCGCCCTTGGACAGCGCCGAGCATCCGCAGGTATTCACCAGCACGTTGCCCCAGGGGGTGGCCGTGACGGTCCGGTGCCCCTTGAGCACCAATACACAGCCATGATCCCGGGCAAAAGTCCGGGCGGCCTCCACCCGGTCTCCGCCGTCCAGGGCACCGGGCGCCAGCCGGGCGAATTCCCCGTCGTGGGGCGTCAGCACCGTCACCCGGTCTCGCCGGACATCCAAACTATCTATATGCCCTTCCAGGGCGTTTATGCCGTCGGCGTCCAGCACCACCGGCTGCTTGGCCTCCCGCAGCAGCGTACACACCAGCTCCGACACCTGCTCCGACCGGCCCAGTCCCGGCCCCAGAGCCAGCACATCGCACTCTGCCAGTTTCTTTCGAAGCTTTTTCAGGGCATCGGTGTGCAGCATTCCCTTTTGATCTGCCAGGGGGAAGGGCATGGCCCCCACGCACTTGGCGGCCTCCACCGGCCAGATGGCCTCTGGAACGCCCAGGGACACTAGGCCGCAGCCGGTGCGCTCCGCCGCCAGGGCAGTCAGATAGGGTGCCCCGGTATAGCCTACGGCGCCCCCCACGATCAGCAGCTTTCCGAACGTCCCTTTGTGCCCGTCCGGCTGCCGGGGCGGCAGCGCCTGGCGCAGGAAGTCCCCCTCCACCGTCTGGGCCGGACAGATGAGCCCGCTGGCAAGATCCGCCGGTATACCGATATCCCGGACGATGACCTCTCCGGCGTACACAGCTCCTGCTCCCACCGCAAGGCCGATCTTGGGATAGGTAAAGGTGACGGTGGTGCGGGCCCGAACGGCGCACCCCAGCACCGCTCCGGTATCCGCCGAGATGCCGCTGGGCACATCTGCCGCCACCACTAGTGCCGGGGTCTCATTGAGGAGGGCGATGGCCCGGCCAATGGGAGAGGCCGGATCCACCGGACGGGAGAGCCCCACGCCCAGCAAGGCATCCACGCACACCTGGCTCCCCAGCACCCAGTTTCTCTGATCCGCATCCTCGGGGTCAAAGGCCTCCAGTGTCACACCGCACTCGCTGAGGCGGCCAGTCTGGGCCAGGGCGTCCGGCGTCAGCTTTTCATAGCTGCCCGCCAAGAACACCCGCACCCGAACGCCGGACAAAAAGAGCAGCCGCGCGGCGGCGATCCCGTCGCCGCCGTTGTTGCCGGATCCGCACAGCACCGCCGCCCGGCTGCCCCGGACTCCCGGCCGCAGCAGATGGAGCACCGCCTCCGCCACACCCTCCGCCGCCCGGTCCATGAGCTCCAGGGATGAGATTTTCCTCTCTTCAATCGCCTGCCGGTCCAATTCCCGCATCTGTGCCGCTGTGGTGAGTTTCATGGTGATTGCCCCTTTGTTTTGATTTTCTTCATTATAGAAATCCCCCCATTATTTTGCAACGATTTTCCTTTCCCCCACCGGGAAAACCTGCTAGAATCAGGGGTGCAACCCAAACGCGACATCCGTTTCTTCAAACGCAACAGGAAATCGCTGGCATGGCCGCCCCCGCTCCGGTACGCTGTTGCTATAGAATTTGAGGAGGTTTTTCCATGGCGTTTTCTGAAAATCTGCAATTCATCCGGACCCAGGCGGGCGTCACCCAGGAACAGCTGGCGGAGCAGCTGGGGGTTTCCCGCCAGTCTGTCAGCAAGTGGGAGAGCGGTCTGAGCTTTCCGGAAATGGAGACTTTGCTGCGGATCTGCGACCTGTACGATGTGAACCTGGACACGCTGCTGCGGGGCAGCGTGGCGGAGAGCCGGGTCAGTGACTCCGCCCGGTACGACGCCTTCATGAACAGCTTTTCCCGGCGGGTGGCCCTGGCCATCGGCGGGATTCTGGCAGGCGTGGCCCTGGGCGTGTTTCTCAGCACGCTGATCCCGGAACTGTTGAGTAGTGCGATCATTCTACTGGCCGTCACCGTTGCGGTGGTGGTACTAGTGGCCAGCGGCATCGAATACGAGAACTTCTGCAAAAAGAACCCTGTCATCGCCGACATCTATTCTCCGGAGGAAAAGGACACCTTTCATCAAAAATTCGTCTGGCTCATTTCCGGCGGCGTGGGCGCCATCCTATTCGGCGTGGTGCTGCTGATGCTCTTTTTCTCCGTCTTCCCCGAGCGGGAACCCTATGAGTCCTGGGCTGCCACCGTGTTCCTGCTTCTGCTGGCGGGGGCTGTTTCTGCCATGGTCTATGGTGGGATCCAGGATGAGAAGTACAAGATCTGGAAGTACAACCGGGACAATAATCCTGACCCGGAAGCCAAGCGCCGTCTTCAACTCATCGGCACACTCTGCGGCGTCATCATGCTGCTGGCTACTGCCGCTTTTCTGATGCTGGGCTTTACCCGGGACTCCTGGAGCTCCGCCTGGTGGGTATTCCCTGTCGGCGGCGTCCTCTGTGCGGTGGTGAACGTGGCACTGAATCCCTACAAGGATGACGATTGAGGAAATCCCTATCCCGTCAAAATGCGGCGGGATGGGGATTTTTCTCTTGCATTTTCGATTTTTCTGTGTTATAAGTGGTATTTGATATCAGCGATGAACGGGAAAATGACCGTGAAACGCCGCCAAGAGAGGGTCGGTCACCGGCTGCAAGCCGACCTGCGGAACGTCCGGCCTGGTTCGCCCGGGAGCCGCCGTGGAGACACGGCCGGAATGCCCTCCGTTACCGGGGCAATGAGTGCGCGCCCCTAGGCGCGAATCCGGGTGGTACCGCGGAAGGCAAGCCTTTCGTCCCAAGAGTGGGACGGAGGGCTTTTTTGCTGTCCGTTTCCCAAGTTTATTACTTCCTAATTATAAAAAGGAGTCAGCACGATGAAAGAACAACTGGAAGCCATTCGCAAGCAGGCGCTGGATGCCTTTTCCGCCGCCGGCGACACCGCAGGGCTGGACGCTCTGCGGGTGCAGTATCTGGGCAAAAAGGGTGAATTGACGGCCCTCCTCAAGCAGATGGGCAAGCTCTCCGCCGAAGAGCGGCCGGTCATGGGCCAGCTGGCCAATGCCGTCCGGGCCGACCTGGAGCAGGCCCTGGAGCAGCGGGGCAAGGAACTGGACGCCCTGGCCCTGGAGCAGCGCCTCAAGGATGAGGCCCTGGACGTCACCATTCCCGGCAAGAGCGTGAAGCTGGGCCGCCGCCATCCCATGTACCAGGCCCTGGACGAAATCAAGGAAATCTTCATCTCCATGGGCTTCACCGTGCTGGACGGCCCCGAGGTGGAGCTGGCAGAGTACAACTTCGACCGGCTCAACGCCGAGGAGGGACACCCCTCCCGTGACTGGTCCGACACCTTCTACTTTGACGAGGACAGCCGTGTGATGCTCCGCTCCCAGACCAGCCCCATGCAGGTGCGGGCCATGGACTCCATGGAACTGCCCATCCGCATCATCGCCCCTGGCCGGGTGTACCGCAAGGACGAAGTGGACGCCACCCACTCTCCCATGTTCCACCAGGTGGAGGGCATGGTCATCGACAAGGGCGTCACCATGGCGGATCTAAAGGGCACCCTCAACACCGTGGTGGAAAAGCTCTACGGCAAGGGCACCAAGACCCGTTTCCGCCCCCATCACTTCCCCTTCACCGAGCCCTCCTGTGAGATGGACGTTCAGTGCCACAAGTGCGGCGGCGTGGGCTGCCCCACCTGTAAGGGTGAGGGCTGGATCGAGCTGCTGGGCGCCGGTATGATCCACCCCAAGGTTTTGAAGATGTCCGGCATTGACCCGGAGGTCTACTCCGGCTGGGCCTTCGGCATCGGCCTGGAGCGTACCGCCATGCGCCGGTTCAAGATTGCCGATCTGCGGCTGATTTTTGAAAACGACGTACGGTTCCTGGAGCAGTTCTGAGTGGTCAAGGGGGGAACCGACTTTCCCTTGCGGGACCCCCCCAACGCCAGTGACATCGGTCTCTGGTGCACGCGCCCAAGGGCGCACAAGTCGGGTTGTTTTCGCCGCGTACAGAAGATAAATTGCCCCTTTAGGGCAAGAGGAACCCCTCTGGAGGGGCCCGCGGCGAACATGATCCAAATTCTTTCGCGCGGGGCGCGAAGGAGGGCGGAGCATCTGCGCTCTCTATTTATCTGAACATATCCATCCCAATGGAAGGAGTTTCAATATGTTATTAAGCAGAAAGTGGCTCAGCGAGTTTGTCACCGTTGATGCCAATGATAAAGACTTTTCCGAGGCCATGACCCTCTCCGGATCCAAGGTGGAAGTCACCGAGGATCTGGGCGCTGAGATCTCCAATGTGGTGGTGGGCCGCATCACCTCCATGGAGCGCCATCCCGACTCCGATCATATGTGGGTCTGCCAGCTGGATGTCGGGCAGGCAGAGCCCGTCCAGATCGTCACCGGCGCCTGGAATATCCACACCGGGGATCTGGTGCCTGTAGCGCTCCACAAATCCACCCTTCCCGGCGGCAAGAAGATCGAAAAAGGCAAGCTGCGGGGCATCCTCTCCAACGGCATGATGTGCTCGCTGAAGGAGCTGGCTCTGGACGAGCGGGATTTTCCCTACGGTGTCATTACTCCCGCCGCTCTGTTGAATGATTACCATCCCCTGGACAAGGAAAAGCCCTCCATCCCTGCGGATATCCAGCCCGGCCATAAGATCTACGGGCCCGTGGTGGCTGCCAAGGTTCTCTCCTGCACCACCGTGTCTTACGGACTCTATCACACCCAGCTGGATCTGGGCGGTGCCGCCGCTGAGGTGGACTCTCCCTGCCAGAACATGCATGAAGGGGACATGGTGGCCTACAATACCAAGGCCGGCACCATCTGCACGCTGGAAGACCTCCACGCCCAGCAGGCAGAGTTCCCCCACTGCATCACCGACGGCATCTTCGTCCTCAACGAGGATTGCAAGCCCGGCGATGACATCAAACCCATCATCAACGCCGACGACCACGTAGTGGAGTTTGAAATCACCCCCAACCGTCCTGACTGCCTGAGCGTCATCGGCCTTGCCCGGGAAGCCGCCGCCACCTTCCACACGGAGCTGCGTCTCCATGAGCCGGTAGTCAAGGGCGGTGCAGAAGGTGCCCTGTCGGATCTTCTGGACGTGGAGACCCCTGCAGCAGACCTGTGCCCCCGGTACACCGCCCGGATGGTGCGCAACGTGAAGATCGCCCCCTCCCCCAAGTGGATGCGGGAGCGCCTGCGGAGCATGGGCGTGCGCCCCATCAACAACATCGTGGATATCACCAACTACGTGATGCTGGAATATGGCCAGCCTATGCACGCCTTTGATTACCGCTATGTCAAGGGCGGCAAGATCATCGTCCGCCGGGCAGAGGAGGGCGAGACCCTCACCACCCTGGACGGCAATGTCCGTAAGCTGACCGCCAACCACCTGGTGATCGCCGATGAGACCCGGGCTGTGGGCCTGGCGGGCATCATGGGCGGCGAGAACAGCGAAATCGTGGCGGACACCGCCGACGTGGTCTTTGAGTCTGCCTGCTTCGACGGTACCTGCATCCGCAAGGGTGCCCTGTCTCTGGGCATGCGGACGGAGGCCTCTGCCAAATTTGAAAAGGGCCTGGATCCCCTGAACACCCTGCCCGCCGTCAACCGGGCATGCGAACTGGTGGAAATGCTGGGCGCCGGTGAAGTAGTGGACGGCATCATCGATGTTTTGAACTTCGTGCCCCAGCCCCGTGTGCTGCCGCTGGAGCCGGAGAAGATCAACGCCCTGCTGGGCACCGATATCGAAAAGGATGAGATGATCCTCATCCTCCGCAAGCTGGACTTCACCGTGGAGGGCGATCAAGTGACCGTTCCTTCCTGGCGCGGCGATGTGGAGGGCATGGCGGATCTGGCCGAAGAAGTGGCCCGCTTCCACGGCTACAACAACATCCCCACCACTCTCATGCGGGGCCAGACCACCCTGGGCGGCTACGGTACCGAGGAGCAGCTGGAGCGCCAGGTGGGCGCCGTGTGCCGCAGCATGGGCTATGACGAGATCATCACCTACTCTTTCATCTCTCCCACCCAGTATGACAAAATCCGCTGGCCCAAGGATTACAGCCGCCGGGAGTCCCTGAAGATCCTCAACCCCCTGGGGGAGGACACCTCCATTATGCGCACCACCACCCTGCCCTCCATGCTGGAGATCCTCACCCGCAACTATAACTACCGCAACCAGAACGTGAAGCTCTATGAGGTGGGCCGTACCTACACGCCCGGCGGGGATCGCGGCCTGGCTATCGAAAAGAAGGTCCTCACCCTGGGCGCCTACGGCTCCGATATGGACTTCTATGCCATGAAGGGCGTCATTGAGGCAGTCTTGAAGGATCTGCGGGCCACGGATATCTCCTTCCGCACCGGAACCGGCGAGCCCACGGAGAATTCCTATCACCCCGGCCGCTACGCCACTGTCTGGAGCTGTGACACCTGTGTGGGCTGCTTCGGCGAGATCCATCCTCTGACAGCCCAGAACTACGGCGTGGACGGCGCTTTCTACTGCGCTGAACTGAGCCTGGATGCCCTGGCCCAGGTGAAGGGACCTGATCCGGAGTATGTCCCCCTGCCCAAGTTCCCCGCCGTCACCCGGGACATCGCCGTAGTCTGCGACAATGCCGTCACCGTGGGTGCTTTGGAAGACTGCATCCGCAAGGGTGCCAAGGGCCTTTTGAAGGACGTCTCCCTCTTTGACATCTATACCGGCGCCGGGATCCCTGCGGGGAAGAAATCCGTCGCCTTCAACCTGGTGCTCCGGGCAGACGACCGCAGCCTCACCGCTGAGGAAGCGGATGCGGACGTCAAGAGCATCCTGGACGCACTCAAATCCGATCTGGGTGCCGTGCTTCGCTAAGGAAAAGCCCCTCCCCGGGAAATTTCTTTTGGAATTTCCCGGGGAAACGCTTTACATGCGGGAAAAAATCGAGTATACTGATTCTATATTTCGAGCAGCCGCAACAGATAGAAAGGTGGTGTCTGTATGGACGATTTTACCCGGAAGTTCAGCCTTGCCATGGAGAAGGACGAGGAGATCCATCAGATCCTCTCCACCGTCTATCAGGCTCTTGAGGAAAAAGGCTACAACCCCATCAACCAGATCGTGGGATACATCCTCTCGGAGGATCCCACCTATATTACCAACCACAACAACGCCCGTACCCTGATCCGCAAAATCGACCGGGATGAGCTGCTGCAGGTGTTGGTGCGCAAATATCTGGGGCAGTAACAAGCTGTAACAAAAATATCGCCTGATCTAACGAGAAGATGCAGAAAAAGTCTCTGCATCTTCTCTTATTTTTTTGCTTTTTGTGAAGATTGGAAAAAATTGATTCTGATTTCTGGCAATTTCCCCCCGCGCGGTCGTTGACAAAACGGAAAAAATCTGTTACAATTCGGTTACAATCTTTTCAAAGGAGTGTTTCCATGGCTGAGAGCAAAGCCCCCAAGAAAGAAGGACTTATGTATAAGGGCCATCCCCTCCGCCGGGTAGATAACCTCATCTACTACGGCACGATGGCTGAGAAATATATTATCATGATGCAGATTCTGGACACCAAGAAGGAGCAGGATTTGGACCTGGCCACCAAGGTGTCCATTCAGTTGCAGTTAACGGATCCGGATCTCAAGTCCCGGGATCGCGTGGTCAAAAAGAGTGAGAAAGACAGCCTTTACGCCGCCATGGATATTGCAGCCATCTGGCTTGACCGGGCTTTGGCCGGCAAAGAGAAATAATTGGCGTTCGCCCCCCTATCAACTTACAAAAGAAAGGAACCCACACCAATGACATACTTTGCAGGAAAAGCCGCCAAGATCTTCGTTCTCTCCGTCTGCACCGCACTGATGCTGGCCGCCACCGCGTTGGCTGCTGACCAGGCCATTTCTGTGGCCGCCACTACCGGTTCCTCTCTGCGGGTTCGCTCCGATGCCTCCACTGATGCCTCCATCCTCTCCACGCTGGATAAGGGCGTGGCCGTAGCCGTGCTGGATGATTCCATTTCCGGCTGGTACAAGATCAATTACGGCGGCACTGTGGGCTATGTTTCCGCAGATTACGTGTCCATCGATCAGGACAATATCTTTACCTCCTACGGCAGCGTGAATGGCGACGGCGTCAACGTCCGCTCCTCCGCCTCCACTGACGGTAGCGTGCTGGCCACCGTGGACAAGGGCACCATCGTCACCGTCAACGGTTTTGAAAACGGTTGGTATGACGTCACCTGTGAATACGGCACCGAGGGCTACATCCGCAGTGACTTCTTGGATCTCACCGCCAACGATTCCAGCTCCTCCTCCAGCGATATCGTCGCAGCCGCCAAGCAGTACCTGGGTACCCGTTATGTGTACGGCGGTTCCTCTCCCAGCGGCTTTGACTGCTCCGGCTTCACCATGTACATCTACGGAAAGTTCGGCTACTCTCTGCCTCACTCCGCCACCAGCCAGTGGCAGAGCGGTCTGGGCACCAAGATCTGGGGCATCAATGCCCTGCAGGCCGGTGACCTGGTGTTCTTCTGCGATCCCAGCCGGTCCAACGGCAAGGCCTGCTCTCACGCCGGCATCTACATTGGAAACGGACAGTTCATCCACTCCTCCTCTTCCTCCAGCGGCGGCGTGATCATCAGTGATCTCACCAGCGGTTACTACAACAACTATTTCGTGGGCGGAATCCACGTCTGATTACATAGGATTTATCCATCGGGCTGCAAAAGCAGCCCGATGGTTTTTTATGCAAAAGGAGCCATCCCCGCAGGGATGGCTCCTTTTGCTTTACAGTTTTTTCATATGCCTGCCGGCGGATTTGAGCATCAGCTTCTTGGTGCCCACCTTGTCGAAGGCCACCTCCACCAGGGCATCTCCGCCCATGGGACGCATGGAGAGCACCATGCCCTGTCCAAAGGCGGTGTGCTCCACCATGTCGCCCTTTTGCAGCTGCAGCATGGGCGCGCCAGCAGAGGAAGCTCCACTGCGGCGTACAGATTCCAGCGGGCGCTGAGGGGCCTTGGCACCGGTGTCCCGATAGCTGTGGACGCCGCCGCTGCTCCAGGAGGACATCCGGGAGGGATTCCGCCCTCCGGCGCCTGCGCTCCGCTGGCTTCCAAAGCTTTCGCCGGAGATACTGTAATCGCCAAAGGAGCTGTCTCCCCAGGAGTCTCCAGCACTCTGCCGTCCGCCAAATCCCGGTTCCGGCCGGCTGATCCAGTGCATGTTCTCCTCCGGGATCTCCTCCAGAAACCGGGATGGCCGGTTGGTGCTGGTACGGCCGTAGAGCATCCGCTGCCGGGCATTGGTGAGGGTCAGCTTCTCCTTGGCCCGGGTCATGGCCACGTAGCAAAGGCGCCGCTCCTCTTCAAGCTCCTCCTCGTCATACTGGGCGGAGGACCCGGGGAAGATCCCCTCCTCCATCCCCACCACATAGACCGTGGGGAATTCCAGGCCCTTGGCGGAGTGGATGGTCATGAGAGTCACGCAGTTGTCGTCTGCCTCCACACTGTCCAGATCTGTGTACAGGGCGATCTCGTTGAGGAAACCTGCCAGAGTGGCGTCCTCCGGTTCCTGCTCCAAAAAGCCCAGGATGTTGGACTTGAGTTCCTGGACGTTCTCAATGCGGCCCCGGCTCTCCATGTCGTTCTTTTCCTCCAGGGCTTTCACGTAGCCGGACTGTTCGCACACGGCATCATAGAACTCCGGCAGAGCCAGCGTTCCTCCCGCCCGGCGGAGGGAATCAATGAGGTCCGCAAACTTCAGCAGCTTGGCGGAAGCGCTCTTGAGCTCCGGGAAGAGATCCGCATTGCGGAGGATCTCATACATGGACGCCCCCTGGGCCTCCGCCAACGTGGTGACCTTGTCCACAGTGGTGGCGCCGATGCCCCGGGGGGGATTGTTGATGATCCGGCGCAGCCGCAGATCGTCCATGGGATTGTTGAGGACGCACAGATAGGCCAGCATGTCCTTGACCTCCGCCCGGTCGAAGAACTTCATGCCGCCCACTACCTTGTAGGGTACGCCGTTGCGCTTCATGGCATATTCCAAGGCGTTGGACTGGGCGTTCATCCGGTAGAGCACAGCGGTATCCCGGAAGTTACGGCCCCGGTTCACCCCCATGAGGATGTCTCCCACCACGTAGTTGGCCTCATCGCTTTCGTTGAAGTTGGTCTTGATGGTAACGGTTTCTCCGGCACCGTTGTCCGTCCAGAGGGTCTTGCCCTTACGGCCGGTGTTGTTTTTGATAACGGCGTTGGCCGCGTCCAGAATGTTCTGGGTGGAGCGGTAGTTCTGCTCCAGGCGGATAGTCCGGGCGTTTTTGTACTGATTTTCAAAGTTCAGGATATTCTCGATATTGGCACCCCGGAACCGGTAAATGGACTGGTCGTCGTCGCCTACCACGCAGAGGTTTTTCCGCCCCCCTGCCAGAAGGCTGGTGAGCAGATACTGCAGATGGTTGGTATCCTGATACTCGTCCACCAGCACATAGCGGAACTTATCCTGATAGTATTGCAGAACCTCCGGCTCCTGCTGCAGGAGGGTCACCGTGTGGTAGATGATGTCGTCAAAATCCAGGGCGTTGGCGGAGCGCAGCTTCTTTTCATAGGCTGCGTAGATCTTGGCGATACGGGTCATCTTCCAGTCGTTGGCGTGCTCACTCTTTTTTGCAAATGCCTCCGGCCCCTCATAGCGGTCCTTGGCGGAGCTGATGACGGAGAGGACACTGCGGGGCTGGAAGGTCTTTTCATCCAGATTCTGCTCTTTCAGGATGTCCCGGATCACCCGCTTGGCGTCGTCGGTATCATAAATGGTGAAGTCCTTGTCAAAGCCGATGCGGTCGATGTCCCGCCGCAGGATCCGTACGCAGGCGGAGTGGAAGGTGGAGGCCCAGATGTCGTTGGCGGCGGAGCCCAGCCGTGCTGCCAGACGGTCCTTCAGCTCCCCTGCCGCTTTATTGGTAAAGGTGATGGCGATGATTTCCCAGGGACGGGGAACATCCACCGCACAAAGCCGGATGGCCCGACGCTTCTCCTCCGGCGTGGGCTGGTTCGGGAACTGCTCCAAAAACGCCAGATCTTCCTCTGTGGCCTCTTGGGGCACCTCGTTGGTGTCGCTGCCCCGGCCATAGGTCAAAAGGTTATACACCCGCTGGATCAGCACGGTGGTCTTGCCGCTGCCGGCTCCCGCCAGCAGCAGCAACGGCCCCTCGGTGGTCATGGCTGCCTGGCGCTGCATGGAGTTCAGACGCTGAAAGTCCCGGGCGATGACGGCCCGGCGGGCGTCAATGTATCGTTGGTTGAAATCAGTCATATGTTCACCAGTCTCCCTAAAATCTCGCAGACTATTTTACGGCAAAAACCAAACCGGGTCAACCGCCAAAGGTGGGAATTGCGCTTTGTCCCGGCTTGTAGTATGCTGTTGAAAAAGGAGGTGCTCCCCATGTATGAACTGATCCAGGCCGCTCCCCGAACCTACTATATCCAGTGCCCCGCCAAGATGGGCCTTTGGCGCCTGACGGACACGGATGTGGTTCTCATCGACAGCGGCAACGACAAGGACGCCGGACGCAAGGTGCAGAAAATCCTGGACGCCCAGGGCTGGCATCTTGCCTGCATCCTCAACACCCACGCCAACGCCGATCACAACGGCGGCAATGCCCTGCTCCAGCAGCGGCTGGGAGCCCCCGCCTACGCCCCGGGGATCGAGGCAGCCATTACCTCCCACCCCATTCTGGAACCCGCCTTTCTCTATGGCGGCTATCCCCCCAAGCCCCTGCGCAACAAATTCCTCCTGGCACAGAAAAGCGACTGCCATCCCCTGACGGAGGACACCCTGCCGGAGGGCATCACCATGGAGCCCCTGCCGGGCCACTTCTTTGAGATGTGCGGATACCGGACGGCGGACGGTGTGTGGTTTTTGGCAGACTGCCTCTCCGGGGCCAACATCGTGGAAAAGTACCACGTGAATTTCATTTACGACGTGGCGGGCTATCTGGAGACTCTGGACAAGATCTGCGCCCTGGAGGGCAAGCTCTTCATCCCCGCCCACGCCGAACCCACAGAGGATATCCGCCCTCTGGCGGAACTGAACCGGGCCAAGGTCCTGGAGATCATCGGCGTGATTACGGATTTCTGCCGGGAGCCCCGGGGCTTTGCGGACATCCTGCAGCAGCTCTTCGCCCACTACCAGCTGACCATGGACTTCAACCAATATGTGCTGGTGGGCAGCACAATCCGTTCGTACCTTTCTTATCTGCTGGATCAGGGGCGTGTATCGGCGGAATTCACAGACAATCGCCTGCTGTGGCGGACAATCTGACGAAAACGGAGCGGCATAGCCGCTCCGTTTCCAGTTTGTCACCAAATTGAGGTTGACAACTGTCTACCTCTATGATACGGTAGCCTCAGAAAAAGGTAGACATTCGTATACCTTCGGAGGTGAGAACATGTCCATCAATCTCTCCGACAGCGAGTGGAAGCTGATGAACCACCTGTGGGAGCAGTCCCCCCGCACCATCACAGAACTGACGGCGGCGGTGAAAGGGGAAACCGGCTGGTCCAAAAACACCGTTATCACCATGCTTGCCCGGCTGGAGGCCAAGGGCGCCGTCCGGCATGAAGAGGGACTGCGGGCCAAGCGGTACTTCCCGGTGGTAGCCCGGGAGGAAGCTGCCCTGGCGGAGACGGAGAGCTTCCTCTCCAAGGTCTACGGCGGCAGCCTGGGGCTGATGGTCTCCAACCTGGTGGAGTGCCGGGGCCTGACGGAAACAGACATTGCGGAGCTCTCCGCGATTCTGGAAAGGGCGGGAGGTGAGGAGTCATGAAAGACGTCCTGCTGACATCCTCCGTACTGATTGGGGCACTTTTGATCCTGCGGCTGCTGTTTCGCCGGGTGATTGCCCGTCGGGTACAGTATGCCCTGTGGCTGCTGGTGGCAGTGCGGCTGCTGGTCCCGGTGAGCCTTCCGGCGGCGGATTTCTCCGTGCTGACGGCGGCGGAGCCGGTATCCCGGCAGATTACTGCGCCATCCCTGTACATGGAGCCAGTTCAGGAAGACGTGGAGGGTCCGGCAGATCTCCCGGCTCTGGACAAAACGCCCTCAGACTACAGTCAGGTGGCCATCGGCGGCGCCACGAAGGATAATACACGGGTATTCACTGACGAGAAAAACGTAACCCACACCGTGGAATATGCCCGGCAGATCCACTTGACGGATATTCTGGCTCCCGCCTGGTACGCGGGTATCGCGGTGATGCTGTTCTGGATGCTGGTTTCCAACCTGCGCTTCTGGCAGATGCTCCGTCGGAAGCGGGTCCCCTATGAGATGCAGGATTGCCTGTACCCGGTGTATCTGGTAAAGGAAGGGCTCTCTTCCCCCTGCCTCTTTGGCCTGGTGTCTCCCGCCATCTATCTGACCCCCGCCGCCGTGGAGACCCCGGAGCGGCTGCGCCACGTCATTGCCCACGAAAACGCCCATGCTCGGCACCTGGACCACCTGTGGGCACTGGTGCGGAGCGTGTGCCTGGCGGTGTACTGGTTCAATCCCCTGGTGTGGGCGGCGGCAGCAGCCTCCAAGGCGGACGGAGAGCTGGCCTGCGACGAAGCCGCCCTGAAGCGGCTGGGGGATGCAGAACGCCTTCCCTATGGTCGGACACTTCTGGCGTTGATCCCGGTGGGAGGCCGCGCACCTACGCCGCTGCTCTCCACCTCCATGACAGCCGGAAAACGGCAGCTGAAAGACCGCATTCTGCGGATCGCCCAGAACCGCCGGACTGTCACCGCAGCCCTCTTTGCTGTCATCGCCCTGACGGCTGGCGTCTGTGCCGTCACTTTTACCAACGGAAAAACCTCGCCTCAAACGGAGGAGCCCCGCCCCCTCACTGGCGAGGAGCTGGCATACTTCAATGAGGAATACTTCAACGGTGATGATTTCAACATCCGCAATCAGTTCCTCTCCTCCCTGTACACAAGTCCGGAGGAAATCAATCTTTTCTCCCTCTTTTACGATGGCACCGGTCTTCCGGAGGAAATCACCGACGTGGAGCGTCAGGCAGTGGCAAACGCCCGTTACGGCGGCAGCGATCCCGGCACGGATCTCATCAAGATCTCTGCCGCCAATGCCGACGCCATTCTGGAGGCCAATACCGGCCTGACCTTGTCGGAAACCCAGCGGGTGGATTTAGACGCCTTTACCTACCTCCCGGAATACGACGCCTACTACACCTTCCACGGGGATACCAATTACCCCGGCACCGTGGTCTTCTCCGCCGGAGAGCAGGAGGGAGACCGAATCCGCCTCTATTGCCCCGACAGCCGGTTCGGCAATCCCGGAGGCACCAACTGCCTGACGCTGGCGGTGCAGCCTGACGGAAGCTATTGGTTCGTTTCCTATCTCTTCTCAGAACCAGCGGCGATCCCCACAGTCTACCCGGAGGGAGACCCCTGGCTGACCATTTCCCTGACAGGCCTCTCCCCCTATGAGCCGGAAATGCCCCAGGCAGTCCGGCATACGGACGACCGGACGGAGGAATACTTGCTGACAGGCGTTTATGACGACAGTCTTGTCCTCTATCGCTCCACCGACGGCAATCTCTACGCCGCCGTGGAAAATGAAATCGTCTCTGACGAAAGCGGCATCGTGACCTGGGATGTGGGGTGTTTCTTCACCTTCCCGGCCGGGACGGCGTTCTCCGATGTCTCGGTCACGAGTTTCTACGATCTCTTGGGCCACGACGGCATGGCCTTCTCCTACCACGGACAGCTGGGTGAATACACCTCCAGCCTCATCACGGATTTCTGGTATCTGGATGAGGACGGCGTCCCCTGCCTGCTGGCCCGGGCCCGCGGGGAAACAGCCATGGTGGACCTGGACGGTAACGGGGAAAACGAGCTCCTCACGGACCAAAACCAGCTTTTCTTCCAGCGGGAGGGAAGCCTCTATGCGGCGGATATCACCGCACTTTTGGAGGCCAACTGGCCGGAGATGACCTGGTGGGACTACAGCTTGATCGACACCAGCCGCCGCTGCCTTACCATCTCCGGCTTTGCCCGGGAAACCAATGCCCTGGCGGACTCTGAGACCCAGTTCAATTTTGTCCGCTACTGCTACTTTGATGGGGAAAACCTGCTCTTCTACGATGATACCACCACCTACACCGACCATGTGTCCGACAGCATTGACGCCCCGGACTACGCCCTGACGGCAGCCCGGGACCGGGTACTTGCGGACCTGGCCGGGTGGCAGGCCCGATCTGACAGCACAGCAGGCTGGGACGACTGGCGCATCACCGGCCTCTCCTCCGTGGATCTGGGAGAACCCTACACCTCCCTGGGTCTGGAGGTCTACTCCTTTGGCTATGAGCTCCACGCTGCCGCGCCGGAACACGTGATCCTGGCAGGGGGCATATACGTCCTGGAGGATGGCTGGGTGGGCGGCATGAACAGCTCTCCCTATCTGGTATTCCTACGCCAATCCAACGGCACCTCCGTGCTGCTGAACGCCGATATTCCCGGCGACGTGGGCGCAGACATGGCCATCCCCGCCTTCCAGGCAGCCATAGCCCAGATTACCATGGACAACGGGCTGCTTCTCCCCTCCCGGATGGATCCGGAGACGATTTTGAACCTCTTCTGCGTCAACAGCTTTGCCTTCCTCGATAGCCTGTCGAATCTCCCGGAGACGGAACAGGCGGCGGCAATCGAGGCCCTGGCCTCCTTCCACAACCAGGGGCTCTTGGAAGAAGAGGGCAATCTGCGCCACACCATGCAGAATATTGCCTGGTCTCAGGGCAGCCTGTCGGAGGGCGGTGCAGCTGTCTGGCGGGCACTGCTCTCTCGCACCGGCATCCAACCCAACGGCATCGGTGACTCCTATGACCGGTTGGACGACGCCATTTTAAACGCCATTCTGGATCACCGCGCCAGCGCCTCCGGCCATCAGGACGACTTCTACGCCGCCTCCTATACCACCCTGGACTCCGTCCAGTCCGGCAACACCCGGACGGAGTATCTCCTCACCTGCTTTGGCTCCTACGACCCGTCAGACGACGGCAGCAGCTACACCCTGGAAACCGGCGGCATCGAGCCTGCCGCCCTGACCTTCGCCACCATCAACGGCCTCTATCAGCTGACAGAGTACTGGACGCCTACCGGAGGCAACCGGTATGCCGCGGATCTCCGCAGGGTATTCCCGGAGGAAGCGGCACAAGCGGCTCTCTCTCCCAGTGCTGAAACACGCTCCGGCCTGGAGCGGCGGCGGGAGCAGCGGGCACAGGAACAGTTTGCCGCTCTGCAGGCCGCCGCGCCCCAGGAGCCGGAAGCCGCAGCTTTTACCGCTGCGGACGTGGAGTTTTCCAATCAGCCTTTGGATGGATCCGCAGACTCCATGACCTATGAAGAGCGTCTGGCGTGGGCGCAGGACACCGCGCTTCCGGAAACCGTCGATCTCATTTCAACCGGAACATACCGTGAAGAAGCGGGCTGTTTGGCCATTCTGGGTCAGTGGGTGGGCACCCCCCATACGGATCAATATAACCTACTTCTCCGCCTTCCCGACGGCACCCTGGCTAACCTTCCTTTGCCTTCGTCCAACCCAGTAAATGTCGCCCCGCCGGACACCATGGCGTTTAGCGGCGGAACTTTCGTTTACACCATCAATTTCCCCGAGGACTTTGTATTCTATGACAGTCAAACCCTGCTCCATCTGGCTGGCACCTACCGCTACACCGTGGATCTGGCAGCCAAGACTGTCTCTCTGACCGTCACAAATCCCTAAACCCCTTTTCAATTCCTCCCGTCTCTGGTATGCTGTTGCTATCCGAGACAGGAGGAATTGTATGTTATGAAGGACTTACTGCTGCTGGTGCTGGTGATCCTATTCGGCGCGGCGGTGCTGCGCCTGGCCCGCCGGATCCTGACACATACCCAGCCCCAGCCGGAATCCCAGGCCACTCCTTGGATCACCCTGACAGCCCGGGAGGCCAAGAAACATCTGGACGAGGACGCAGGCATCATCCTGCTGGACGTACGAACCCAGGAGGAATACGACGGCGGCCATATCCCGGGGGCTGTCTGCCTGCCGGTGGAGACCTTCGGCGATGGAGATCTCACTACACTGCTGCCGGATAAAAATGCGGAAATCTTTGTCTACTGCCGCTCAGGGCGGCGCAGTGCCCAGGCCGCCAAGCTGCTGACGGATCTGGGCTACACCGCTGTGACGGACTTCGGAGGCATTCTGGACTGGCCCTACGGAACTACCCGGGAATAAGACGGCAAAAAGAGCGCGCATCCAGTGTGGATGCGCGCTCTTTTTTATTACTGTCCCAGGAACACCAGGCTCTTTTCCGTAATGAAATTGGGGATGCTGAAGAGCACCACGATCTCATCAATACCGTTTTCCGCCGCGTACTGAGCGAGGGACATGTGATAATACCGGGTATCCATCAGGTGAACTTCTTCAAAGCTCTGGGAGAGGAAGGGTGCCAGGGAGTCCGAGTAGGAATCCCGGATCACCAGCACGTTTCCCTGCCCCGCCGCATTTTCATTACGGATGACGCAAAGAGGCTGATTGCCCCCCAGGAAAGCGGAATACTTGTCTTTTTTTGCAAGATAGCTGCGGTCGTAGAGGGAAGCCGCCTCCGCTTCTCCGGTACGCCAGGAGGTAACGGAAAGCCCCTCCTCCGGCACGTAAAACTCCATGGTGTCCGGTGTCAGCCAATGGATTCCCGACTGGGAGTAGAGGGTACCGTTGAAGTCCGTGGTGACGGTCTCTGGGTCAAAGGCATCCAGGGGGATAATGTCATCCGCCCGGCCCAGGGCCTCCATGAGGGCCGTGTAGCCGTAATAGGCCCCCAGGGAAGTCCAGTGGTGATCCGTGCGGTAGAAGATCTCCTCCCCGGCATGCTCCGTCAGGACACCGGCAAAGTCCACCATAGGGACCCCCAGGCCCGCCGCCTGCTGCAAAAACGAGACCTGATCCCAGTTCTGGGCACCTGCCGGGAGCTTGTCCGCCCAGATCTCCGCTGCCGAGGGGATGAGGCCCAGATAGACTGGGATCCCGGCATTTTCCGAGAGCTTGCCCACATAGGAGAGGTTCTTTTGATCCAGATCGTCCTCAGGCGCGTCCACCTTGGAAATCAGAGTATCTCCGCAGAGATAGACATTGTTGAAAAGCTGTTTGCCCAAAAGCTGCTCCGCCCGGGCTTTCATGCCGGTCCAGCCGTCCCGCAGGGGAAACTGATCCTGAACATACTCCTCCAGGGCCTCCATATACGTGCCGTCCAGCACGCCGGAGACCGTCAGCTCCGGCATCTGGGCCAGGGTGCGGTTCTCCACATCAGAGCGCTCCCGATCCGGCAGGATGGCCTGCCAGACCATCAGTCCGCCCAGGAAGAGGCAGAAGAGAACCGTTATAAAGCGGGCATATCCTTTTGTCATGGTGTCTCCCTCCTCAGAACCGGAAATACAGAAACGGATTATAGCTGCCGTCCACCAGATAGGCAGTGCAAACAGCCAGGCTCGCCAGCATCAAAATGGGGGTGAGCACCTGCTCCGCCCGCCGGGGAAGGCGCTGCCACAGGCGCCGCAGCAGCGTGGTGGAACCCACGATCAGCGCCAGGAACGTCAGGGCATAGCTGCGCAGCCAAAAGAGGTCCGCGCTGTTCCACAGTCCGTCGGCACCGAAGCAGGCGGCCAGATACCGGCCACATACCCCCAGGTCCTCCATGGCGAAGATGCCCCAGCCCACAAATACCACGATGATGGTGTAGGTGTGCTTGATCCACCCCGGCGTCCGGGTGAGCACATCCCGCAGGACGTACTTCTCCAGGATCAGCCAGGCGGCAAAATACAGTCCCCACAAAATGAAATTCCAGCTGGCGCCGTGCCAGAAGCCGGTGCAGAACCACACGATGAGGATATTGCGCAGCGTCTTGGCGGTACCGTGGCGGTTGCCCCCCAGGGGAATATACAAATACTCCCGGAACCAGGCTGTCAGGGACATGTGCCAGCGGCGCCAGAACTCCGTCACAGAGGCGGAGGTGTAGGGATAGTTGAAGTTCTCGTTGAAGCGGAACCCGAAGATCTGCCCCAGACCGATGGCCATATCGGAATAACCGGAGAAATCAAAATAGATCTGGAACCCATAGGCAAAGAGGCCCATCCAACCTCCCAGCACTGTCAGCGTCCCGGCGGACCGGGCTGCCAGGCAGGTATCCCACAGGGCACCGATGGAGTTGGCCAGCAGCACCTTTTTGGCAAGGCCCACACAGAACCGCCGGGCTCCCAGGGCAAAATCCTCGCTGGTGTTGATCCGGTTCTTCAGAGCCGCCGCCACCGTCTTGTACTGCACCACAGGCCCGGCAATCAGCTGGGGGAACATAGTAACAAAGGTACCGAAGTCCACCAGATTCCGCTGCACCGGGGCATCCTTGCGGTAGACGTCGATGGTATAGCTCATGGTTTGGAAGGTAAAGAAGGAGATGCCGATGGGCAGCGGGATTCCCAGCTGGGGCACGCTGATCCCCGGGATCAGGGAGAGGTTGGCCGCCAGGAAGTCCCAGTATTTGAAAAAGCCCAAAAGGAGCAGATTGAAGATCGCGCTCTGGGCCACGAACCACCGGGCCTTTTTGTCGTCGGCCCGGTATTTTTCCACCAGCAGTCCGTGGGTGAAATCGATGAGGGTGGAGAGAATCATAATCAGGATATAAGCGGGGGTATCCCACCCATAGAAGATCAGGCTCACCACCAGAAGCACCCAGTTGCGCCACTTCAGGGGTGCCAGGAAATACACCAGCAGCGTCAGCGGCAGGTAGGCGAACAGAAATGTCAGGCTGCTGAAAACCAAGCAGTCTCCTCCTCTCTCGGTAAAAGCACGCCGTCACGCAGAGGGATAACGGCGCTCAGACAGATTTGCAGCCGCAGGCTAAGCTACGGCTGCGAGGATCAAAAACACGGATCAGGCAAAAAGATCGTTGAACTGCTCCACGATCTCATCCTGATGCTCTGCGGAGGCGACCATAGCCACATAGTTTCCGTTCTGAACCACCTTGGCCTTGCCCCAGGCCTCCATGGACTCCGGGTACCAGGCACCGCCCTCGGCCTGGGCGTCCACCCGGTCCTGCAGGATCTCCACAGCTTTCTGGGTATCTTCTGCCGTTTCGCACTCCACAAGTACCAGTTCATTGACCACAGAGCTCATCAGCGGGGCCTTTACCAGCAGCTGCTTGGCAGCTACATCTCCCATACCGGGGTAGTAGCTCTCCAGCATATCGCCCTCGATGGTGGTCATCAGCAGATCACCCTCCTGGCTGTTCTGGGCATCCTCCGTCCAGTGGTACTCCTCACAAAGCTGGGTATAAAAATCACTCAGGGAAACCTCCTTGGTCTCTGTTTCCTCTGTGGAAGAACTGCCGCAGGCCGTCAGCAGGCCCAGCGCCAGCAAAAGTGTCATGGTCATAGCCAGTTTGCGCATCATCATGATTGTCTCCTTTTCATCCCATTGTATTTTTTCCGTCTGATAGACGGCACACCGATAAAAAAAGTTCCCGCCTCTTTAAAAATCATCTGCATTTTCCCGCAAATTATCCAGGCCCCAGGGCCTGCTTGCAATTATCCCTGTTTCGCGGTATGATTGCAACGACAATTTGACAACAAACCCGTAACAAATTGAAATAGAAAGCAGGCGTTTTTTATGTACAGCTTCCGCAATGACTATAGTGAAGGGGCACATCCCAGGGTGCTGGAGGCCCTTACCAAGACGAACCTCCTTCAGACCTGCGGCTACGGTACGGATCCCATCTGCCGGGAGACGGCAGACCTGATCCGGACATTATGCAAAGCTCCCCAGGCGGACGTGCACTTTTTGGTCGGCGGCACCCAGACCAATCAGGTGGTGGTAGCCGCTCTGCTGGCGCCGTATGAGGCAGTGATCAGCACCCACGCAGCTCACGTCAACACCCACGAAACCGGCGCCATTGAGGCCACCGGCCACAAGGTCTGCGACGTGTTTGCTCCCGACGGCAAGCTGACGCCGGAATTGGTGGAATCCGTACTGGCCCAGCACAACGGCACGGAGCACATGGTTCTGCCCCGCATGGTCTACATCTCCGATACCACGGAGATGGGCACTGTTTATACCAAGGCGGAGCTCACCGCCCTGCGGCGCTGCTGTGACCAGCACGATCTCCTCCTATATCTGGACGGTGCCCGCTTGGGCAGCGCTCTTACCGCACCCTCCAACGACCTGACACTGGCGGATGTGGCGGCCCTTACCGACGCATTCTACATCGGCGGCACCAAAAACGGCATTCTCTTCGGTGAGGCACTGGTTCTGTCCAAGCCTCACCCCCACTTCCGCTGGCACATGAAGCAGCGGGGTGCAGTGCTGGCCAAGGGCCGGCTGCTGGGCGTGCAGTTCCGGGCCCTGCTGCAAGACGGCCTCTTCTTCGACATCGCCCGCCATGCCAATGCCCAGGCCCAACGCCTGGCGGAGGGAATGGAGGCACTGGGCATTCCCTTCTCCACGCCGCCTGTCTCCAACCAACTGTTCGTCATTTTGCAAAATGAGACCGTTGCCCGTCTGCAGGAGCTGGGCTACGAATTTGAAACAGATCACGAAGTGGATCCCGCCCACACCTGCATCCGCCTGGTAACCAGCTGGGCAACGCCGGATCAGGCGGTGGAAGACTTCTTGCGGGATCTCAAAGGCATCCTGTAATCTTCCCAGGTATTCGCCGGTTCTCTCCTTTCTCTCAACAATCACTGTTTTACCGGCACGCTTTTCACTTGCAGATTTTTCCGGCAAAAAAGCGGAATATTCGTTGCCTTTCGAGTCAAACTAGGCTTGCGATACCCAGTGACCCAACATTCACTATGATTCAGATGAAAAGGAGAAACCCATATGTCTAGCAACAACAACAAGATCAACGTTCCCGAGGCCCGTGCCGCTATGGATAAGTTCAAGATGGAGGCTGCCGCCGAGGTTGGTGTGAACCTGAAGGAAGGCTATAACGGCGACCTCACCTCCCGTCAGGCCGGTTCCGTGGGCGGCCAGATGGTCAAGAAGATGATCGAGTCCTACGAGAAGAACCTGTAACTTCCACTGAACGCAGCAAGGGACCCGGCAGCCGCCGGGTCCCTTAGCCTGTCAAAAAGTTTTTGACAGGCTGCCCAAGATTTCAGAACTGAAAAAAGTTCTGAAATCTTCTCATTAAAAACGAAAGACACCCCTCCTGGGTTTCTTTCGTAACTATCTTCCTTCCCGTAGTCCAGGGCAATTCCATAGATTGAAAATCTCAGGGACCCGGCAGCCGCCGGGTCCCTTTTTCTATTCAAAGGTTCTTCTCCCGCTCTGCCCGGGCAAGATCCGCCAAGGTAAAGCGGTCGATATACGCATTGATGGTGGCGTAAAGCCCCGTCCAGAAATCCAATGTAGCGCACCGGTCGCACCGCTCGCACAGATTCTCTTCCCCCTCCAGGCAGGCCACCGGGGCAAGGTTCCCCTCCGTCAGACGGAGGATACTGCCCACGGTGTACTCTTCCGGTCTGCGGGTCAGGCGGTATCCCCCCTGGGCTCCCCGGCCGCTGCGCAGCAGCCCCGCCTTGCTCAAGAGCCCGGCGATCTGCTCCAGATACTTCATGGAGATCTGCTGGCGCTGGGCCACATCCTTGAGGGAGACGAATCCATCCTCCCCATTCACGGCAATATCGATCATCAGTCGCAGGGCATAGCGCCCCTTGGTGGAAATCTTCATGAACCGGCAGCCTCCTTCCCTTTTCCCCATTTTGCCATGGAGTTAGTAGGATTTCAAGTAAAACTTGACGGCTGTCTCCCCTGTGGAATTGACAGTTCGGCGGTTTTTTCGTACAATAAACACGGTTTGAACGCCTACACACGAAAGGAGCCGGAAGTATGGACTACGCAAAGGAATCACTGCGCCTGCACTATGAATGGAAGGGCAAGCTGGAGGTCACCCCCCGGGCAGAGGTGAACTCCAAGGAGGCACTGTCCCTGGCCTATACGCCGGGCGTTGCCCAGCCCTGCCTGGAGATTCAAAAGGATATCGCCAAGAGCTACGAGCTCACCCGGCGGTGGAACACCGTGGCGGTGGTCACCGACGGCAGCGCCGTGCTGGGCCTGGGAGACATCGGCCCCGAGGCCGGTATGCCGGTGATGGAGGGTAAGTGCGTCCTCTTCAAGGCTTTCGGAGGCGTGGATGCCATTCCCCTTTGCGTCCGCAGCCATGATGTGGATGACATTGTCAACACCGTGGCGCTGCTGGCAGGTTCCTTCGGCGGCGTGAATCTGGAGGATATCTCCGCTCCCCGCTGCTTTGAGATCGAACGTAAGCTCAAGGAGCGCTGCGACATTCCCATCTTCCACGACGACCAGCACGGCACCGCCGTCATCACCCTGGCGGGTCTCACCAACGCGCTGAAGGTGGTGGGCAAGCGTCTTGGGGATGTCCGCATCGTCATCAACGGCGCCGGAGCCGCAGCCATCTCCATTACGAAGCTGCTGCTCTCCGCAGGTGCCAAGGACGTGACCCTCTGTGACCGCAAGGGCGCCATCTATGCCGGCCGCAGCGAGGGCATGAACTGGATCAAGGAGGAAATGGCCCAGGTCACCAATCCGGAAAAGCGCGCCGGATCCCTGGCAGATATGCTGGCCGGAGCGGATGTCTTCATCGGTGTCTCCGCTCCCGGGGTCGTCACCACGGATATGGTCCGCACCATGGCCAAGGACGCCGTTCTCTTCGCCTGTGCCAACCCCACGCCGGAGATCTTCCCCGACGACGCCAGGGCCGGAGGCGCGGCGGTGGTAGCCACCGGCCGCAGCGACTATCCCAATCAGATCAACAATGTTCTGGCATTCCCCGGCATCTTCCGGGGCGCTTTGGACGCCCGGGCCAGCGACATCAACGACGACATGAAAATCGCTGCCGCCCATGCTCTGGCGGGGCTCATCTCGGATGAGGAGCTCTCCGCAGACTATATCATCCCCGCCGCCTTCGATCCCCGGGTGAAAGATGCCGTGGCCTCGGCTGTTGCCCAGGCCGCCCGGGATTCCGGCGTGGCCCGCATCTGATTTCCGCTTTCCATTGAAAAATGAGGCAGCACCGCCATGGTGCTGCCTCACTCTTTTTTCCCTTCGGTTTTTTCCTCCAGATCCAGCCGCAGGTAGATGAGCTGTTCCATGGGCGTACCGTTGTAGGAGGGCACCTCCCGAAAGCCCCGCTTCTTGTAAAGACGGACAGCGTCCTCCAGAAAGGGGAAGGTATCCAGCAGCACCGCCCGATATCCCGCATCCCGGGCGTCGGCGATCACCTGATCCACCAGCCGCCCCGCCAGGCCGTGTCCACGGAACGCCGGACGGACATAGAGCCGCTTGAGCTCGCAGGATTCCCCGTCGATCCGCCGCAGTGCCACGCAGCCTGCCGCCGCTCCATCCGCCCGGGCAAGATACAGCCGTCCATCCGGCGGGCCGTATTTCTCCCGCAGCTGCTCCAGCTCCGTGTCATAGTGCTGCAGCGCCAGATACCCCTGAAAGTCCGGCTGCCGGCACAGCAGCATGTCCATGTACTCGCCGAAGAGCTGTTCCAGCTCTGCCCGATCCTCATATCCTGGTTCCAGCGTGATTTCCATGTCCGCTCCTTTCCGTCCCGGTATATCCCCCAGCGGTGTCCTTTCTTAGAAGCCTGTCAGCGGTTCCGCTCTGATTGTGCCCCGTCATAGAGAATGCGGAAGAGCTTCTTTCCGGCCTCCGTCTTGAACACCCGCTCAAGCGCCCGGTTCGCCGCCTCCCTGCTGAGGCCATCCTCATAGATATTCACCAGAAAATCCGCCTCCAGAAGGATCTGATAATCCATCCCGTCCACCTGATCGTAGGTGTGATGGTGGCCCACCAGGTAACAAATGCGCTCCACATCCTCTGCCGCCAGACCCAGCTCCGTGAGCATGGCCCGGGCATAGGCCGGGCCCTCCTGCTCCTGCAGCTTTCCGTCGCAGCGTCCGTACTTCCGCTCCGCGGGATGTATACCGATATCGTGAACCAGCGCCGCACATTCCACCAGATACTGGATGCGGGGGGGCACCTGCTCCATGTGCCCGATCAGCTGTGCAAACCGGTGAACTTTCATAAAATGCTGGATCCGCTGGGGATCCCCGCAGTCAAAGTCCATCATCTTTTCCGTCAGTGTATCCATCAACTGTTCCATGGTCGTTTCCTTTCTCTTCACGCCGCCGTCATCCTTCTCCCCGCGGGGATCTCCCACGCCGGTATGCGGCCAGCAGCCGCCGGCCGGTCTCTGTGCGGAACAGCGGTGCGAGTTTCTCCAAGCACTCCGGGGACGGGGGATCTTCATAGCAGTTGACCAGCAGGTCCGCCTCCATCAGCAGGCCCAGCAGCCTGCCGTGGGAACCGCTGTAATCATGGTGCCGCTCCACCAGTTCCAGCACCCGGGGCGTACATTGGGCCGGATATCCCGCCTGCTGTAAAAATGCCTCCACCAGGCGGGGGGCCTCACGGCGCTGGTTTTCCTGACAGGCGTCGCCGCCGCAGTGCTCCTTGCAGTATTTGATGGGAATATCATGCAGGATGGCCGCCGCCTGCAAAATCATCCGTTCCTCCGTCTCCAGGCCTTCCGCCTCGCCCAGCAGTCTTGCAAGGCCGTACACCTTCAAAATGTGCTCTGTGCGCCGTTGGTGACCATCCTCATAGAGGAGGGCATCCAGCAGCAGCGTCTGTTCCTGATCCATCCCCGTATACTCACTTTCTCCCGTGATGCTGTTGAGTGTAGCACGGTTCTTCCCCGCTTGCAACCCTGCAGGCCACAAAGAAAGCCCCCGGGAACCGGCATGGTTCCCAGGGGGCATCAGTCTTCAGATTTGCTTTTTTAATGGTCAAGATACTGCCCGGTTCCAGATTCCAGCTCTGTAACCGTCCCAAACCCGCTGACCTCGATTTCATACCATGTATCCCCGTTGGTGATCACATAGCTGTATTCATTCCGCAGTCCCTCATTGCTGATCTCCTGGGATAGGACCTCCCCGCCGCCGGATGTTTCCAGGGCGATCTGCCGGGCCTCCGCCGCATCAACACGCAGCAGCATCACGGCGGCTATGCCTACCACAGCCAACGCGACAACCGCCCCCACAACGATTCCGATTATCTTCTTAACAGACATGTTTTTCATTTTCCGTCTTCCTCCTGTGTATCAACTCATGGTGTGTCTCTTTGTCTATATAACACATGATACCCCGGTTTTATTGCACGCAAGCGAAAAAAATTACTGCAGTATCATTCAGCGGGCTTTTCTTTACGGCTCCGGGCGTGATTGGCCATTGCTTTTTGTGATCCCGCTCTGGTATAGTGATGGTAAGAGGACGATTGCGCGCCTGTGGCGGACGTCCCAAAAGGAGGAGATCACCCATGAGCAGACTGGACATCAAAACCCCCAGCCAGACCCAGGCGGTGGTGGATCAGCTCTACCGGAATGTAGAGCGGAGAATCGCCTCCAGCCCGCCGGGCCTTTGTCCCATCGATATGGCGCTGAATTTTCTGGAGCTGTGTCACGCCCAGACCTGCGGCAAGTGCGTACCCTGCCGGATCGGGCTGGGACAGCTTTCCGATATGCTGCGGGAAGTCCTGGATGGCCAGCCGGACATCCGCATCCTGCACCGGATCCAACAGACCGCCCAAACCATCGTGGATACCGCCGACTGTGCCATCGGCATCAACGCCGCCCAGCTGGTACTGATGGGCCTCCAGGGCTTCCGGGACGACTATGAGGAGCATATTCTCCGGCACCGGTGCCTGGGGAGCCTGAAAAACCCGGTGCCCTGCGTGGCACTGTGCCCAGCAGGGGTGGATATTCCCGGCTACATCGCCCTGGTCCACGCCGGCCGGTATGCCGACGCCGTGCGCCTGATCCGCAAGGACAACCCCTTCCCGGTGGCCTGCGCCTACATCTGCGAGCACCCCTGCGAGGCCCGCTGCCGCCGCCGCATGGTGGATGATGCGGTGAACATCCGAGCATTGAAGCGCTACGCCGTGGATCAGGCGGGCGAGGTACCTCAGCCTGCCTGCGCTCCTTCCTCAGGGAAAACGGTGGCCGTCATCGGCGGCGGCCCCGGCGGTCTCTCCGCCGCCTACTATCTGGCTCTCATGGGCCACAGCGTCACCGTTTTTGAAAAGCGGAAAGCCCTGGGCGGTATGCTGCGCTACGGCATCCCTGACTACCGCTTTCCCCGCACTCTTCTGGACGCGGAGATCGCCTCCATTTTATCCCTGGGCATCACAGTCCGCACAGAGGTGAACGTAGGCGTGGACGTGACGCTGGATCAGCTGAAACAGGAATACGACTGCCTGTATCTGGCCATCGGCGCCCACACTGACAAAAAGACGGGCATCGAGGGAGAAAACAGCCGGGGCGTGGTCTCCGCGGTGGAACTGCTGCGGGGCATCGGCGACGGCGAGGTGCCGGACTTCACCGGCAAACGGGTGGTGGTCATCGGCGGCGGCAACGTGGCCATGGATGTCACCCGCAGTGCCATCCGTCTGGGGGCGGATCGGGTCACCTGTGTCTACCGCCGCCGGAAAGAGGATATGACAGCCCTGCCGGAGGAAGTGGAGGGCGCCGAGGCCGAGGGTGCGGAGCTGCTGACCCTCCACGCCCCGGTGCGGATCGAAAGCGATGATTCCGGCGCCGCCGTGGCGCTGTGGACGCAGCCCCAGATCATCGGCGAGATGGACCGCCAGGGCCGTCCCAAGCCGGGCACCGCCCGGGCGGCAGAACACCGGGTAGAGGCGGACGTTATCATCGTGGCCATCGGCCAGGGCGTAGAGTCCCTGGGCTTCGAGCAGTCCGGCGTAGTGATCCAGCGGGGCGGCACCCTGCTGGCTGGATCAGACACCAGGCTGCCGGATCTGGATGGCGTGTTTGCCGGAGGCGACTGCGTCACCGGCCCCGCCACCGTCATCCGGGCCATCGCCGCCGGCAAGGCCGCCGCGGCCAATATCGACGAATATCTTGGCTTCCATCACGAGATTGCCTCGGCGGTGCGGGTGCCGGCTCCCCGGTTCTCCGACCTCAAGCCCCGGGGCCGGGTCAACACCACCGAGCGGGACGCCTGTGAACGCAAGCATGACTTCACCTGTATTGAGTGCGGCCTGACCGCGGAGGAGGCGGAGCAGGAATCCTCCCGCTGCCTGCGGTGCGACCACTTCGGATACGGAGTTTTCAAGGGAGGACGTGTGGAAAAATGGTAAATGCAATCATTGACGGCCGCTCCGTCTCCGTGCAGACGGGCACCACCATTCTGGACGCCGCCCAGGCCGCCGGCATCCCCATCCCCCATCTGTGCTACTTAAAGGGCATCAACGAGATCGCCGCCTGCCGCATGTGCGTGGTGGAGATCGACGGCATCGAGCGGCTGGTCACCGCCTGCGACAACGCGGTGCTGGAGGGCATGGTGATCCACACCAACTCTCCCCGGGTACGCCGGGCCCGGCGTACCAATCTGCGATTGCTGCTCAGCCAGCACGATACCAGCTGCACCACCTGTATCCGCAGCGGCAACTGTGAGCTCCAGACCCTCTCCCAGGATCTGAACATCCACTATCAGCCCTACGCGGTAAAGCCGGAGCGCTCCCGCATCGACCTGGACGCCCCCCTGATCCGGGAGGCGGGAAAGTGCATCAAGTGTATGCGCTGCGTGCAGATCTGCGACAAAGTCCAGAATATGCACATCTGGGACGTGGCCGGCACCGGCTCCCGCACTACGGTGGATGTGAGCTTCAACCGCCTGCTCAAAGATACCGACTGTACCTACTGCGGCCAGTGCGTTACCCACTGCCCCACCGGCGCTCTCACCGCCCGGGACGATACCAATGCCGTGTTCGACGCCCTGGAGGATCCCAACATCACCACCGTCATCCAGGTGGCTCCGGCGGTGCGGGTGGCCTGGGCAGAGAGCTTCGGCCTGGATCCGGCTCTGGCCACCACGGGACGGATGGTGGCCGCGCTGCGGCGGATCGGCTTTGACTATGTGTTTGACACCAACTTCACCGCGGATCTCACCATCATGGAGGAGGGCAGCGAGTTTCTCCAGCGGTTCACCCACAAGAACCAATACCGCTGGCCCATGTTTACCTCCTGCTGCCCCGGCTGGGTACGCTTTGTAAAGGGCCAGTTCCCTGCCTGGACGGAAAATCTCTCCACCGCCAAATCCCCCCAGCAGATGTTCGGCGCCGTGGCCAAGAGCTACTTTGCCCAGCGCAAGGGTATCGATCCCCACAAGATGTTCGTGGTGTCGGTGATGCCCTGTATCTCCAAAAAGAGTGAGTGCCGCCTGCCCACCATGCGGGATGCCTGCGGGGACCCGGATGTGGATGCGGTGTTGACCACCCGGGAGCTGGCCCGCCTGCTGCGCAGCGAGCACATCCTGCCCCAGGATCTGCCGGAGGAATCCTTTGATTCTCCCCTGGGCTCCGGCACCGGTGCGGCGGTGATTTTCGGCGCCACCGGCGGCGTCATGGACGCGGCTCTGCGCAGCGCCTACTTCCTGGTCACCGGAGCAAACCCGGATCCGGATGCCTTTGCCCAGGTGCGGGGAAACCGCCCCTGGAAAGAGGCCGTTTTCACCATTCCCGGCGCCGGGGAAGTCCGGGTGGCTGTAGTCAGCGGCCTGGGCAGCACCCGGCAGCTGATGGAAGCCCTGGAAAAGGGACAGGTATCCTATGACTTTGTGGAAGTAATGGCCTGTCCCGGCGGCTGTGCCGGCGGCGGCGGGCAGCCCATTCATGAGGGGGCCGAGTTGGCTGCGGAACGCGGCCAGCGTCTGTGGCAGCTGGACGCGGCCTCCGGCATCCGCTTTTCCCATGAGAATCCGGAAATCCAGGCTCTGTACCGGGAATTTTTGGGCAAGCCCTTGGGGAAGGCGTCCCATCACCTGCTCCACACCGACCATCTGGCCTGGCGAATGCCCTCTTCCGGCAATTCTCCGGAAATCTGACCCTACCGCTGCACCGGCATTCCCCTGACCTGCAGGGATGCCGGACCGTTGAAATCTGTACCAAGGAACCGGCAAAGGGAGGAGACCAGTTTAAGGCCTCCTCCCTTTGTGATCCCTCCGTGCCTGCTTCCAGTCAGGCCAATACGGTGTTGCCCCCGTCTGGCCGCACCAAATATGCGGAAAACCGGAAAACCGATTCTCGTGTGTTTCCCCAAAAAGCATCCGTAATTTTGGAGGAAGCTCCAAAAAATGTCGGATTATCCTCCTATACTTGACAAATATTGTCCAATTTGATACGCTCTGGTCAAGGAAACATTCAACAAGGAGGCGGGGACAATGATCATTACCCGGGAGACTGATTATGCCCTCCGTATCCTGCGCGTTCTCCTGGACGGAGAGCTGCATACCGTGGGACAAATTTCGCAGGACGAGCTGCTGCCCCAGTCCTTCGCCTACAAAATCTTAAAAAAGCTGGATAAAGCAGGCCTGATCGACGTTGTCCGGGGGACGGCGGGGGGCTGCCGGCTGGCAGCCGATCTGTCGGCGGTCAGCCTCTATGATCTGATGATGGCCATAGGCGAGCACAGCGGCCTGAGCGCCTGCATGGATCCGGCGTATCCGTGTTCCTGGCGCAGCTGCCACGGCGGCTGCACGGTGCACGGCAAATTGCTGGAAATTCAAAAGAATTTGGATAATGAGCTTCGCTCCCACAGTCTGCGGGAAATCCTGACGGAGCCCTGATCTTTTTTATACGCGAAAACTGGATAAATTTTGTCAAGAATAAAAAGGAGGTAATGAGATGCTGTTTCAAACAACTCAGGCCCACGAGGAGCTGCGGGCCAAAATCCGCGCCTTTGCGGAGGAAGAGATCAAACCCATCGCGTTCATGCTGGATCAGCAAAATGAATTTCCCGATGAGGCCATCCGCAAGCTGGGCGAGCTGGGCCTCATGGGCATCCCCTTCCCCAAGGAGTACGGCGGCGCCGGGCTGGACGCCCTGAGCTACGCCATCGCCGTGGAGGAGCTGGCCCGGGTGGACGGCGGTGCCGGTGTCATTCTCTCCGCCCACGTGTCCCTGGGCTCCTGGCCCATCTTTGCCTACGGTACGGAGGCCCAGAAGCAGAAGTATCTGGTACCTCTGGCCAAGGGTGAGAAAATCGGCGCCTTCGGCCTGACGGAGCCCAACGCCGGCTCTGACGCCGGCGGCACGGAGACCACCGCCGTTCTCAAGGGGGACCACTACATCCTCAACGGCGGCAAGATCTTCATTACCAACGCCCCCAAAGCGGACACCTACGTGGTCTTTGCCGTCACCACGCCGGACATCGGTACCCGGGGCATCTCTGCTTTCATTGTGGAAAAAGGCTGGAAGGGCTTCTACTTTGGAGATCACTATGACAAAATGGGCATCCGCTCCTCCTCTACCGCCGAGCTGATCTTCGACAATGTGGAGGTGCCCAAGGAGAATCTCCTGGGCAAGGAGGGCGAGGGCTTCAAGATCGCCATGTCCACCCTGGACGGCGGCCGCATCGGCATCGCGGCCCAGGCTCTGGGCATCGCCCAGGGAGCCTATGACGCCGCGGTGGACTACGCCAAGGAGCGCATCCAGTTCGGCAAGCCCATCGGCTTCCAGCAGGCCATCTCCTTCAAACTGGCGGACATGGCCACCAAGCTCCGCTGTACCCGGTTCCTGGTGTATTCCGCCGCGGAGCTCAAGGAGGCCCACGTTCCCTACGGCATGGAGTCCGCCATGGCCAAGATGTACGCCTCCGACATCGCCCTGGAGGTCACCAACGATGCTCTGCAGATCCACGGAGGCGCCGGCTTCATGAAGGGCATGGAGGTAGAGCGGGCCTACCGGGACGCCAAGATCACCACCATCTACGAGGGCACCAACGAGATCCAGCGGGTGGTCATCGCCTCCCACATCCTGGGCAAGCCCCCCAAGAGTGCCGGCGGTTCGGCCAGCCGGCCCAAGAAGCCCGCCCCCATCACTGGCATCCGCAAGAAAGTCATCCTGCGGGACGGCTCTCCCGCCGAGCAGGTGGCGGCCCTGGTGGAGCATCTGAAAAAGGACGGCCACGACTTCACCGTAGGCATCCCCCTGGACACCCCCATCGCCCAGGCGGAACGGGTGGTGTCCGCCGGCAAGGGCATCGGTGAAAAAGAGAACATGAAGCTCATTGAGGATCTGGCCAAGGCTGCCGGTGCGGCCATCGGCTCTTCCCGCCCGGTGGCGGAGACGCTGAAGTACGTGCCGCTGAACCGGTATGTGGGCATGTCCGGCCAGAAGTTCACTGGCAACCTGTACATCGCCTGCGGCATCTCCGGTGCGGTGCAGCACCTCAAGGGTATCAAGGATGCCTCCACCATCGTGGCCATCAACAAAAATGCCGGGGCCCCCATTTTCAAGAACTGCGACTACGGCATCGTGGGAGATGTAAATGAGATCCTGCCTCTGCTGACCGCCGCCCTGGACACCGGCGAGAAGCAGCCGGCGCCTCCCATGGTGAAGATGAAGCGGCCCCGTCCCCCCAAGGAAGCCCCTATCGGCAAGCGGTACGTCTGCGGGGGCTGCGGCTATGAGTATGTCCCGGAACTGGGCGATCCCGACGCCGACATCGCCCCCGGCACCCTGTTTGAGAAGCTGCCGGAGGACTGGGTCTGCCCGGAGTGTGCCGAGGCCAAGGACCAGTTCATTGAAGCGTAACGGCCCAATATTCGTGAGTAAAGGAGGATTTCTGTATGCATTGCGTAAGAATGGTCACTGACAATCTCTATTGGGTCGGCGCCAACGACCACCGTCTGGCCCTGTTCGAGAATATCCATCCCATCCCCAAGGGCGTCAGCTACAACGCCTATCTGCTGCTGGACAAAAAGAGTGTCCTGTTCGACACGGTGGACTGGTCCGCCTGCCGGCAGCTGCTGGAAAACATCCAGTATCTGCTGGGCGGAAAGCCCCTGGACTATCTGGTCATCAACCACATGGAACCGGACCACGGCGCCTCTATCGAGGAGATCCTGCTCCGCTATCCCAAGGTGCAGGTGATCTCCACAGAAAAGGCCTTTATGCTCATGCGCCAGTTCGGCTTCCAGCTGGAGGGCCACAAGTGCATCGAGGTGAAGGAGGGCGACACCTACTCCTTCGGCGACCACACGGTCACCTTTGTGGGAGCCCCCATGGTCCACTGGCCGGAGGCCATGGTGACCTTTGATACCACCAACGGCGTTCTCTTCTCCGCCGACGCTTTCGGCTCCTTCATCGCTTTGGACGGCAAGCTCTTCGCCGACGAGGTGAACTTTGACCGGGACTGGATCGACGAGGCCCGCCGGTACCTGACCAACATCGTGGGCAAGTACGGCCCCCACATCCAGCTGCTGCTGAAAAAGGCCGGCAGCATTCTGGACCAGATCCGATACATCTGCCCCCTCCACGGTCCCGTGTGGCGCAAGGACCTGGGGTACTTCATCGACAAGTACGACAAGTGGAGCCGCTATGAGCCGGAGGTCAACGGTGTGCTGATCGTCTACGCCTCCATGTACGGCAACACGGAAGCCGCCGCCCAGGCTCTGGCCGTCAAGCTCTGCGAGAAGGGCATCACCGACGTGGCGCTGTACGACGTGTCCAACACCCATGTGTCCTACCTGATCTCCGAGACCTTCAAGTACAGCCATGTGGTGCTGGCCTCCGTCACCTACAATCTGGGGATCTATCCGGTGATGAAGAACTATCTGGAGGATATGAAGGCGCTGAACCTGCAAAACCGCACCTTTGCCATCATTGAAAACGGCTCCTGGGCCTGCAAATCCGGCGACCTGATGCAGAAGTTCCTGGATGAGGAAATGAAGAACATGACGGTCCTCAACGAGCGGCTGAGCCTGGCCTCCTCCCTGCTGCCTGACAAGGCCGTGGAGCTGGACAAGCTGGCAGACGCCCTGGTGGAGTCCCTGCAGGAAAAGGCCGGGGGCTGATGTTTTTCCCCGGCGGCAAGCCCGGATCACGTACCTGCAAAGCAGCATGTGCCCCATACGAAACATACCGGGCAGGAAATCAATTCCTGCCCGGTACTCTTTTCGCGATTGATGGATAGACAGCTATCGGCCGGGATATCCGCTCCATCCCCTGTAACACTCTGCCGAAAGAATCATGGATAAGGGCAGCTCATCCAAACTGCGGGCAAAAAAACCGGAAGCATAAAGATGCTTCCGGTTATGGCAGCGGGTGAAGGATTCGAACTGGAAATAGTGTGTAAAATACGGTATCAGGCATTTTCAAAAGTCCGGTATTTTCAAGGCTTTCCGGGTTTCACTGTAAAATGCCGTATCACGTTAAAAAAGCTGTAAGGGGTAAATGAAGGGGTAGAAATAGCCCCCTGTTGCGGTTTCTGCGATCATCTGCTTTGGAGCTTTAATTGTGTCGGAAAGCACAGCTTCCTTGATGCCAGGATAGACTTCTACGGCGGGCAATATAGCAAATGGCCCGGAAAAAGAAAAACGGCAATAAGGACAACGCCCTCCAAGCAATCGTCCTTATCACCGCAATCCTGAACCTCGTTAAGTCGCTGATCGATTTAATCGAGCGGCTAACCGAGTAGGGACCGGGGCTTCGGCCCCTTACCCTAGAGGATATGCTTTTTCCAGGTCATTGTCAAGTATTAAAGCGAAAGCCGGGGGTTATTCTCCCCCGGCCTCTTTTTCGTCTATGCAGGCCAGAACATAGTCCCGCAAGACGGCGTTTGAAGTTTTCCCCAGTCCTGCGCAATACGCCTTGAACTTCTCCGCCTGATCCTTCTTGACACGACACGCCAAACTTGCAATATTTTCCCGCTGATATTTTGCCGATGCCCTTTTCTGCGCCTCTGATGGTGCCAAAATAGCCACCCTCCTTTCCCTCTCTATTCTATCACGAATATATATGTTTAATTATATATATTTTGCACATAAATATATGGTTAACATTGTGCAATCCATCTATTGATATATGGTTAATCATATAGTACAATGTAATCACAGCAAGGGGCAAGAGAGCTGCGACGGACGGACCGGTGACGCCCCGGGTATTCCCTCTAAAATCTCTCGAATCCCACAAGGGGGCTGGACGGCTGCGACAGGTGGACCGGTTCATGTTCCGGGTGTACTCTCTACAATCTGCCCGCCCCCGCCGATCATAAGGAGGAAAATGATATGAGCATCAATGAAATGGAAATCAAGTGCCGCGAGCTGCGGCAGCTGCAAGCCCTCATTGAAGAGGCCCAGGCAGAGGCGGAGGCCATCAAGGACGCCATCAAGGCCGCTATGGTGTCCCAGGAGGCCCTCCAGGCCGGGGAATACAAAGTCACCTGGAAGCCGGTCACGTCCTCCAGGCTGGACGCTGCGGCGCTCCGCAAGGCTCTTCCCGATGTGGCGGAGCGGTTCACCAAAGAAACCACCGTGCGCCGGTTCACCGTGGCATGATGGAGACGGTGGCAATCGTGGTCGGGATCTGGCAGCTGACGCGCTGGATCTTCGCCCTGGTGGATGCCATCGAGGCCCCACCGAAAAAGAAAGCCCCTCCCACGTTGGCAGACGCGAGAGAGGCAAGCGATCCCCGGCAGTGACAAACAACAGGGGGCCGGTTCCATTGTAGCCGGTCCCCTCCAGAAAAGCAAGGAGGAAATACACATGAAAGAATTGAATAAGGCACAGGTGGCAGCCATTTTCGCGCAGGAGGCCGTTCTGATGGGATCGGAGGACATGGTGCCGGAGTTCCGGGCGGCTGCTCTTTTCGGCAAGGACGCCGTGGAACACGCAAAAAGCATGAGCAGAGACGCACACGTGCACTATATCGGCGGCTACGGCGTGGGGGACTTCACCATGTTTGCCTTGACATACCGGGGCTTCCAGGCCGCCGCCAGCTTCCACAATGTACAGCTCATGAGAAAGGAGGTGCGGAAATGACATACACTGAAACGATTGCGGAAATCATCAGCCTGCTAGACCATTGCAACAACCGGCAGCTGTCCCTTGTTCTCGAGATTGTACAGCTCATTTTGAAGTAAGCGTAAAGTGAACGACGCAGGAGGGCCGCCCAGGTCGGGCGGCCCTTTCTTTTCCTGTCAAAATGCTTTTGCGGTGGTCTGCACGCTGCCTATTCATTGAACAGTTTTTCGATCCTTTTCTTTGCTTCCGATTCCACGGTTTCTTGGTAGACCTTCTTTGCAGCGTCGACCATGTAAAGTCCTGGGACATAGGAAGTCTTTGTCCCAACCACGATGCCGCCTTTTCCGTTCGGGTCCATTTCCAGCATCCCGGATGCTGGGTTGACATTCAATCCTGGGACAAAGTGCCGATCCATACGGTGACCGTCGTTGACATAGGAAGCATAGTTTTTATTGTTGGCTAGCACAGTTGTAAGTGTTTCCCCGGACCGTTTGGGCGTTTTATCGCTGTCTGTGTCCCAGTGCTGCTTCATTCCTGCGCTTCTGGTATTAGTCCCGCTTAAATCATCATGCGTACCAGGCGTCATATCTGCTGCCTTTTCGATTGCCCGGATGGTGGCGTCCTTTGCAATCCCATCCAATACCCCGGGCAACTGTGATTGAATTTTTTTAAGCTGTTTTGCTCTCTCTTCGAGTGTCATTTTCTAACTACCCCTTTTTAAATTCTTCGCTTGTGGGGGTTCCGGGCCGCATAGGCCGCCTCGCACTGTTCGCAAATGCTCATAGGCCGCCGGGCGCTGTCTCTGGCCGTCCTTGTGGCAGGCTGCTTGTCCCTGCACTTGTGGGGGTTCATGGCGGCGTATGCCGCCTCTGCTTCTTCGCAAGGGGTCATAGGGCCGCTGTCCTCGAAAAAACGAGCAGGAACAGTGACACGATCCTCGGAATTTTCATACCCAAAGCGTCCGTTTTTTCGGATGTGCGGCCTGTCCGAACATTCAACAACAGGGGATCTCTTGTGGGGGTTCATGGCTGCATAGTCCATGCCGGGCGCTTCCGGGGACGGGTTAATTCCCTGCCGCCGTGCGTCACCCTCGTATTTCTCCATGATCTCTGCGATAGCTGCTTCAAGGCTCTGCTGGGGGGTCGGGCGGTCGCCTTTGATCTCACGTTCCAGGGCGTCGAGGATCTTGTCGAGCTTCCGGGAAATGTCAGCGTCCGCATGGGGCTTCTCTTTTACCACTTCAAAGGTCAAATCAGAGGGCCGCTCCTTTACCTCGTCAAAAGTCATGACAAGCTTGGGTCCGCGTGTTTCAACCTGAACGGAAAATCTATCGTTTCTCATATGTAAATCTCCTTTGTGTTGTTTTGTGATCCCCCGGCAGCGGGGAGAAAGGCAGGACGCCCCGCCGCCAGGGGAAAAGAAAACAGCACGGGACAGTATGCAACCATGCAAACCGTTTTCCCGCGCTGTCTCCAGCGAATCACCCCCGGAGGGGTGGGTACTCTTCCGCGCTATTCTCTTGTGTCTATTTTACACCTTTGCTGGGCAGTTTGTACAGGGTTTTCTTTCATACCTGTGCCCGCAAAAATCGCACGGTGTCAACTGCCGAAAGTCACCCGGCGCGATCCGCATATAAGCCGACACGGCGGGCAAATGGGCCTTGCTCCGGCGGGTCTTTGTGCCAGGGTGCCGCCTGTGAAGCACCATCATGTCTGCGGTCGCCTCGCGCTCTTCTTCCGGCATATAGGAAATAGTGATTTTCATGCCTGCTCAAACCTGCCTTTAATGACGTTGCACCATGCCCGGTGCTCTGCTTCGGGCAGGCTGATCTCCGGTTCCTTGCGGAGAACGCCAGAAAGCTCACGGGCCCACGCTCTTTCCTCTGCGGTGCCGCCGGTGTTCCTGATAGCATCCAGCCGGGACGCCATCTGGGCGGCGCTAAAATCATCAATGCCCAATGTTATCACCTCCTGAAATGATTTCTCGAATGTCGGAATAGACTGCCGCCGTAATGGGGTCGCATTCCCCCTCCGGGTCCATCAGGTCAACGATTTTCCCCGTACCGGTGTCAACGCCGTTTTTCAGCAGATATGTGAGAGGATCTTCCCTGGTGTGAAACAAGCTGCCGTTATCCAGCCGGAACACGGTCAAGCCGCCCTGTCTCACTTGGTAGGCAGCTTCAAGGCGCTGGAGCCGCTTCAAAATGTCTTTCACTGTTCGACGCCCTCCTTTATGGCATGTTCAAGGATTTCAATGCGGGAAATAATGTCGAGCTGCTCCGTCAGCCTCAAGGCAAATTCCAAGGTTGAACGGGCTGCCATTATGCGGGCCTTTGCCCCTGCGTTTTCGTCCTCCACAATCTCCCGCAAGGTGGAAAGCGCCGGGGCTATGGCCTGTTGTGCCTGCCGGGTGGCGTCCTGGACAAGCTCCCCGAACGCCTCCCGGTACCGTGCTTGAAACTCTGGCTCTCGCAGATATCCCCGCAAGGTGCTTTCTCCGATCCCCGCCGCCTCCGCTGCCTCCGCCCTGGTGCGACACGTCAGCAGGGATATCAGGGCTTTTTCTTTGCGTGGTGTCGTTTGTATCGCCTCCTGTCTGCGGGCCTCCCTCACAGGCTCCCAGCAATGGTCTTGACGATCTGCACGGCCTCCGGGGAAGTTTTCACCGCCCCCAGGTCAAGCACCACCGTCTTGCCCCGCCGGACTTCTCCCGCGTCGTCTGTCCAGGACGGGCGGGAAATTGCCAGCTTCCCGGCGTTCTGGTACAGCTCTATTACATTCTTGCCCGTATCGGCCACCACGGGCTTTTCATCGTCCCAATAGCTCATTGTGTATGCCTCCTTGTCAAATCAGTTATAACCGCCAGAAATCGGCGGAAAGCGCCGGGAAATCAATCTTCGGCGGAAAAGTCCTGTCGCATATCTGCCACCTTGGAGCGTACAGAATTAACGGGAATAGTGTCACCGCCCAAATTGGAAAGGTCTGCCACGCGCGCCCAAAGGGAAATTTGCTTATTGGCAAACGTAACAAGGGCATTCATTTCCGCCAGCTTCTCCCGGTAAATGGCTTCCATCTTCTTTGCGGCCTCGTCTGCTACCTGATACAGTGCTTCATCCCCGGAAATATGGGCATCCCCCAATAGGCCGATCTGCGCCTTGTTGGCCGCCTTTCTGCTCTCCAGGTCTGCGATCTCTTTTTGAATGGCATCCAGGGCCGCAGAATTCCCGGAAATGGTGGCCTGTGCCAGTGCGGGGCCCAAAGAGGAAATTTTTTCGTCAATGTCGGAAATATCCTCGCGGAGATTCCCCACACGGTCAGCGATTGCCGCCGCCCGTTTCTTCTGGTCGTTGAAGTAGGCGTTTACAGCATCATATGTGCTGCTGACGCTGTCGCCCAGCTCCGCACTCAGTTCCCCCCGGTACTGGAGGGCAGCCGCCGCGCCGTGTTCCTCCATCTGATCCAGTTTCTTTCTGTCAAGCATTCTTTGCTGCTCCTTTCGTTTTCTGCTTCATTTCTTTCCCGGCTCTCTTTACCCTCTGCGCCGCAAAAGCGCCGGCGCTCCTTGTAAAAGCACAGTCGCACCGCTCGCCGGGGTCCAGGTGCACCCCACAATGGGGACAGGTTCTGTAAATGCTCATTGCTCATTCTCCCCTCTCGCATTCGTGCAAGCGCAATTCCCGTATTTTTCCGCTGAAAAAATGGTTAATGTTGTAATCACAGTTCCGGTAGTTAGTCCTGAAATGTCGGTCAATGATAAACGGGTATGTATCATAGTCAATATCCGGATAATAGCCGCCAATATCGTCCCTGTTTACATACGGCATGGCGCTTATGATCCGCCGGATCTGATCCATGCGGATATTTGGGTGCGGCTCTCCGAACCGCTGTTCGTAGCAGGTGAAATAATATTGGAACACCCCGATAACCATTCCCAATCTGTACGGCCCTGGTTCATAACACCGCTCTACCAGTTTCCGAAATGTCTCAAAATCAAAAAGCGTATTCTCACCTCGCTATCTGTCAAAAGGACTTGCTTATTTTGCTGTCAAATGGCGGCAAATGTTTGCATTTGTGCCGTCAGGCCATTTTATAATGGCGCGAGCGCGCAAAAGCGCCGCCGCCATTTTATTTATCTGTTTCTTTGTCTGCATCTGCTTCTGCTTCTCTAGACTACCCTAGACTACCCTAAAGGGGGGTATAGGGGGGGGGGTATAGGGTCCCTATGCGTTCCCCCACCGCTTGTCCCCGCCTCTCTTCCCGCTCTCAACTGCGGCAGCATAATCCTGCTTGCTTTCGTCAATGTATGGACGCATTACACAAAATACAAGGAAAGCTGCTTGTGTAAGTTCTTCTGTTGAAATCGGCTCTCCGTCAAAATACCGGAAAGCCGCCTTTAGCCCCTTCCCTGCATCTTCGTCCGACACGCTCTCGATTGCCGCCCTCTGGTGGTAGAACATTTTCCACCACGTTGCCCGCTTCTCTTTTGCCAATTAACCCGCCTCCATCTTCGCCGCCTCGATTGCGTTTGCCACGTCCAGGATCTCCCGTGCCCTGCCTCGCAGGGACCGAACACAGGCGGCGCGGTCGGATTCCGTTCCCGGCAGGAAATAGCCGTTTGTGTTGTCGCTCAAAATGGGGACGCCCCGCAGCCGTTCGGCCTGGATGGCCCGCCGCACCTCTCGCCCTTTCCGTCCGGTCAAGCTGACTAACTCCGAAAGCCGGAGGCCGTTCTCCGGGCCGTGGCCCAAAAGTTCCGCGATCTCGAATTGACGGCAGCCGCCGTGCGGGTTATACTGATTGCAGGGATTTCCGCTTGCCCAGTGGTTTCCCTGCTTTGCCTGCTCCGCTGTGCTACCAGCGGGGCGGGTTTTTTTACTGTTATGCACTCTCACTCACCCCCGCCTGCTGATTGAGCCACAACTTGAAAGCCTCCACCGGAATGCGGGTACATCCCCCGATCCGGGCCACAGGGAAGTCTGGAATACGGGTCCATCTGTAAACTGTTGGCCGGGAAACACCGGCGGCTTTAGCGGCCTCTGAAATGGTAAACGCCAATTTTTCCATATTAGCCAACCTCCTTTGAAAGCCGCTTGATAATTGCGAAAATCTGTGCTTTTTCTTCCTGCGGCAGTTCTTTGCGTAGCTTGCGGGAAAGGCTGCAATCTGCAATCCCCAGTTCCTCCGCAATCTGCCAAAGTCTTACTCCAGCCCCTGCCGCTGTGCGTCTGATATCCTGATTGCTCATAGATCCACCTCCAATTTGTTGTTGACGCTTCATTTGTATTCTGCTATACTGATTGTAGCATACAACAAGAGCGTAATCAATAATCGAACAAAAGTTTCAACAAGTGCGTACATTATTGCAGCTTATGCGGAAGGTTGTGTTAATAAATGAAGCAAAGCACCACCAAAAATAACCGCTTGCCAATTTTTACGGAGCGGTTTAGGGAACTTCAAGGAGACCGTTCGAATACAGAATTTGCTGATTTTTTAGGAATATCCCGACAAACTGTTGGTTTTTATTGCAATGGCGATAGAATACCTGATGCGTATATGCTCCGTTGCATTGCTGAGAAGTGTGGTGTTTCTTGTGACTACCTGATAGGATTGACTGCGACAAAGACACCTGACAGTAATACAAGACAGGTTTGCGAGTTTTTGAATCTGTCTGAAAAAGCAATTTCAAACATTCAAACGATATCTAAATCTACCGGGCGATCCGATTTTTCTCTTCCGATTTCAGAAATACTAAATAAAATGCTGGAAAATGAATGGTTTTCAGATCTTATCAACGCTGTGGCGGCATCAGTGGGAAAGGGCAGTACTGATTATATAAGTGCTCTGCCAGCCGATCAGTTAAAAAAAATAGAAAAATTTCTTATAGAGATTGAGGATGATCTCAAAAAAGAATTCTTTGACGATTTCTTTGTGAGTTTTGGAAGTGAGGTCCGATCCCATTACATAAACGAAGCAAAGTCATTCCTAGAAATGATTATTGAAAAAATTCATTTCGAATTTGAACTAGGTAAAGATAAACCTTTGGGCGATCGATTTGTTGATGAGATATCTGATGGTATTGCTACTGGGATGTTAAACGTGGATGAAGTCCGGAAAGCCATTTTGGGAAAGAATCCTGTTCGTCACACGAAACTTTTAATAACTGACAAAGAATAAAAAACGCCCCCGGTGCTGCGAACACCAGGGACGGTCATAGGGGCAGTAAACTTTGTGCGCCTACTGCCCCTCCATATTATCAAATCATGGGAGGAATTGCAATGCCGCGAAAATCAAACACCAGAGCTGCCGCCGGGGCCGGAAGCATCCGGCAGCGTTCGGACGGCACCTGGGAGGCCCGCTTCACCGTCGGGCACGATCCGGGAACCGGGAAACCCATTCGAAAATCCGTCTACGGCAAAACGCAGAAGGAGGTCCGCCAGAAGTTGGCCCAGGCCGTGGCCGCCGTGGATAACAGCGATTACTTCGAGCCGTCAAAGATGACGCTAGCGCAATGGCTGGATGTCTGGGCGGAAGAATACATGGGAGACAAGCGGTATTCAACGAAAAAGACATACAAGGCCAACATCGAAACGCACATAAAGCCCGCTCTGGGGGCCGTGAAGCTGTCCCAGCTCGCCCCCCATCTGATCCAGAAGTTTTACAACACCCTGCTCGCAAGCGGCTGCAAAGTACCGCAGAGGGACAAGGACGGGAAGATCATCAAGAAGGACGGGAAACCTGTCTATGAAGCTGCCCCCATGTCTGCTAAAACCGTGCGGAACATTCACGGAACACTGACAAAGGCATTGTCAACCGCTGTTGATATTGGCTATCTGCGGATAAATCCCGCTGATCGCGTCACTCTCCCACGGGTGGAGAAGAAAGAACTCGCTCCCTTGACGGACGAACAGGTAAAGAACTTCCTCCAGGAATCGTCCAAAGATGATTTTGAGATCATTTTGAAGGTCATCCTGTTTACGGGTCTGCGGGAATCAGAAGCCCTGGGCCTTACATGGGACAGCGTTGATTTTAAGGCCGGTACTCTCAAAGTATCAAAGCAGCTTCAAAAGCGGCGGCTCGCTGACGGCGGTGCCACACTGGCCCCCACTAAAAACGGCAAGTCCCGGATATTGAAGCCCGCTCCGTTTGTGATGGGCCTGCTTCGCAGGCAATACCAGGAACAGGCCACGCAACGCCTGAAAGCCGGGGATCTGTGGCAGGGGTGGCAGACAGCGGAAGAACGAAAGACCGGCCTCGTATTTACCACAGCGGAAGGGAAAAGCATTTCCCAGACGTCGATCCGCTATCACTTCAAGAAAATCGTGTCTGCAATCGGTGTCCCTGCTTGCAGTGTCCACGATCTTCGCCACACGTTTGCCGTGCTGTCCCTCCAGAACGGGGACGACATTAAGACCGTACAGGGCAACTTGGGCCATGCCACCGCCGCCTTTACGCTGGATGTCTACGGTCATGTGTCGGAGAAAATGAAGGATGACAGCGCCGCCCGCATGGAGGCTTATATAAAGTCACTTTGAGCCGTAAGGGGTAAACTTAGGGGTATTTGACCGGGAGCAGGGAGCGTCCCGGAACTTTTTGCAGTCATTTTAATGCAAATATAAAAGAAAAGCCCCGGAATCGAAATGATTCCGGGGCAATCTTATGGCAGCGGGTGAAGGATTCGAACCCTCACATACAGAGTCAGAGTCTGCTGTGCTACCCTTACACAAACCCGCTATAGTGCGTTCGCCCGCAGCGAACAGATATTATTATACAGATATTTCCCGGTTTGTCAAGCAATTTCTTCAAAATTATTTCTGCGATTTTTCAGGCGCAATTTTCCGCCTTCTAAGCAATTAAAAGGTTTTTCCATCACATTTCTTTACAAAAGAGGCCGCTGCTGACAGCAGCGGCCTCCCATCAGCCAGATTTTTTATGCCTCCAGGGCAGCTTTCAGCTGCTCCACGCGGTCGGTCTTCTCCCAGGAAACCCCCAGATCTTCCCGGCCCATGTGTCCATACGCCGCCAGCTTGCGGTAAATGGGCTTACGCAGATCCAGGTCCCGAATGATGGCGGTGGGCCGCAGATCGAACACCTTGCGGACGGCAGCCTCCAGCCGGTCATCAGACACCGTGCCGGTACCGAAAGTGTCCACCAGGATGCTCACAGGCTGGGCAACACCGATGGCGTAGGCCAGTTCCACCTGGCAGCGGCGGGCAAGCCCGGCAGCCACGATGTTCTTGGCCACCCACCGGGCGGCATAAGCCGCGCTGCGGTCCACCTTGGTGGGATCCTTGCCGGAGAAGCAGCCGCCGCCGTGGGGGGCGCTGCCGCCGTAAGTATCCACGATGATCTTGCGGCCGGTGAGGCCGGAGTCCGCGGCGGGGCCGCCCTTGACGAAGCGGCCGGTGGGGTTCACGTAATACTTGGTATTCTCATCCAGCATATTGGCGGGGATGACTACCTTAGCCACCTGCTCGATCATATCCTTGCGAATCTGCTCCAGGGCGACATCAGGGTTGTGCTGGGTGGAGATGACCACGGTATCCACCCGGACGGGGCGGTTGTTCTCGTCATACTCCACGGTGACTTGGCTCTTGCCGTCGGGACGCATGTAGGGCAGCAGGCCGCTCTTGCGAACCTCCGCCATGCGCAGGCACAGCTTCTGGGCCAGGGACAGCGGCAGGGGCATCAGCTCCGGCGTCTCGTCGCAGGCGTAACCGAACATCATGCCCTGGTCTCCCGCGCCGTTGGACAGCTCGCTGTCTGCGCCGGACTTGCTCTCCAGAGATTTGTCCACGCCCAGGGCGATGTCCGGGGACTGTTCGTCGATGGAGGTGATGACGCCGCAGGTATCGCAGTCAAAGCCGTACTTGCCACGGTCATAGCCGATCTCCCGCACCACTTCCCGGGCGATCTTGGCGATATCCACATAGCAGGTGGTGGTGATCTCGCCCATCACATGGATGAGGCCGGTGCAGGCTGTGGTCTCGCAGGCCACGCGGCCCATGGGATCCTGGGCCAGGATGGCATCCAGGACGGCGTCGGAAATCTGATCGCAGACCTTGTCGGGATGTCCTTCTGTCACAGATTCCGAGGTAAACAGGTAGTGTCTTGCCATAGAATTCGTCTCCTTTTGTTTGTTCCCTTGCCAAGTGACGAAGACAAAAAACATGCGCGTTTCGACGACGAAACGCGCAAAAGGTCACTTTTTCGCTCCTCATCTGTCGGTATCCGCCGGATTTGGCACCTTGAAAAGACAGGTTGCCGTGGTTTCATCGGGCCGTTCCCTCCGCCACTCTTGATAAGGGATTCAATTTTCATATCAAATCATAGCAGGTTTTGGCGGATTGTCAAGGTATGAATGGCGTATTTCCTCCCATTTCCGAAATTTTCTTTCAAATTTCTGCTGAGGAACTGCCCTGATTGCCCCCAAATCTCATGGTTGTTCAAAAATTATACATGACTTTTTCTGCCAGAGCGGATATAATATCTTTAATTTTTGAATTCCGCCAACTGGAGGTTTTGATTTTGAGGAAGCTCTGTGACGCCATTGACCGCTTCTGTCTGTACCATCCCCGCTTTGGGATCCCTAACCTGATGTGCTATGTGGTCTTCATCATGGGCGCCGTATTCATTCTGGATCTGTTCTCCAGCGGCGCCGCCACCAACATGCTGTATTTTGACGCGAACCTCATTCTCCAGGGCGAGTTGTGGCGGCTGGTCACCTGGCTGTTTACCCCCAGCAACACCTCCGTCTTCTGGGTGGTCATCAGCCTGTCCTTCTACTATTTCATCGGCACAGCGGTGGAGAGCTACTGGGGCCCGGCCAAATTCACGTTGTTCTACCTCTCCGGGGCGGTCTTCATGGTGGCTCTAGCCATGCTCTCCTGCCTGTTCGTTCCGTTTTCCATTGTTTCCAGCTACGATCTCAACCGGGTACTGTTTCTGGCCTTTGCTACGCTGTACCCCGACGCACTGATCCGCTTCTATCTGATTTTGCCCATCAAGGCCAAGTGGCTGGCCGCTTTGTACGTGATCCTCACCGTCTACGACCTGTCCCGGATGGGGCTTGCCATGATGGCTATGACCCTGCCGCCTCTGGTGGGACTGTGGTTCGTCTACGCTGTGTTCTTCTGGGACCGCATTGCGGACCTCCTGGCGGAATTCGGCTTTGCAGTCCGCCGCCAGAACTCCAAACAGACCATCCACTTTAAATCCGCCGTCAAGCAGCAGCAAAAGAAAGCCAAGGAACAGGGCTACCGCCACCGCTGTGAGATCTGCGGCCGGACGGATACGGAGTATCCGGACCTGCAGTTCCGCTACTGCTCCCGCTGTGCCGGATACCACTGTTTCTGCCAGGATCACATCTTCAACCACACCCACTTTACCGAATGACCTGACCGCGGGCGCCTGAATCCAGGCGCCCGCGGCTTGTGTTTTTCCCCAAAATTTCAGTTGGATCCTGTGGGATCCTACAAAGCAATAGCCCACAGGGTATTTTTCCTTGATAACGCCCTTTTCTCTCCATTTCCGGTGCGGTATACTGGAAAAAACACCACCGCCCCGGCGGAGAAACGGAGGCCCCCATGGAAGCGCAACGCATAACACCGCTGTCCGATCTGGCCAGAGAACTGCTGCTGAAGGAATCATTCCTGAAAAAGCTGGGTATCCGCCGGGAGGCCTCCGGGCGGCTTTTGGGCAGCGTCCCCTGGACACAGCTCACCGCCTCCCTGGAGCCCATTACCGGCCGGATCTCCTGTGCCCGGGCCCTGGATGCCTTCCGTCCCCTGCTGGACACCATCGCCCTGGAGCCGGCTGAGGGCTGGCTGCCTTACACCTACCAGGTGGCCCGGTGCATGCTCTATCCGGAAGCAGACCGCACCCACACCTCCGCCCAGTGGGACGGTGCCTTTTGCTTTTTGCAGTTTCTGCAGGCGGTCTTTACGGCAGAGCGGCAGGCCCTTCCCTTTGACCCCTGGCTGGACTTTGCCTTCTGCTCCCGGGAAGAACTCTCCGCCAGCGCTGTGGCGGAGCCCTACCGCCAGTTCCTGTACCGCTGGCAGGAGGAGTACATCTATGAAATGCTGCGCCTGGGCCGGGAGGTAACGCCTTTCCACACCCTGGAGCACATTGCCGGCGTCCATCATGTGGCCATGACGGTCTCCCGGGCCTTCTCCGCCGGTGGAGGGCTCATCGACCTGGCTCTGGTCTCCGCCGCCGCTGCTGGGCATGACCTGGGAAAATTCGGCTGCAAGCCCGGCGAGCGGGTCCCCTACCTCCACTACTACTACACCGACCAGTGGTTCACCCAGCGCCAGCTGAACATTCTGGGCCATATCGCCGCCAACCATTCCGTCTGGGACCTGGAGATCGAAAACCTCTCCTCGGAATCCCTGGTACTGGTATACGCCGACTTCCGGGTCAAGCAGACCCGCAATGGCGACGGCAGTGAGACCGCGCAGCTCTTTACCCTGCAGGATGCCTTTGATGTGATCCTCAGCAAGCTGGACAACGTGGACAGCGCCAAGCACCGCCGCTATCAGTATGTCTATGCCAAGCTGCGGGATTTTGAGGACTACATGGTCTCCTTCGGGGTGGACACCACCCTCTCGGCCCAGCGTCTGATCCCGCCGCTCCGAAAGGATGCCGCCCTGATGACGCCGGACGAGGTGGTCTGTGCCCTGCGGCGCACCGCCGTGGATCACAATATCCGCCTGATGCACCGTCTGGGCCATGAGCAGCTCTTTGCCCAGACCCTGGAGGCTGCCCGAGGGGAGAAGAACCCCGCCCGCCTGCGAGCCTATGTCTCCATCTTTGAAGAGTATTTCACCTACCTCAGCGCCACTCAGAAAGAGCAGACTCTGGACTTTCTCTATGAGCTGCTGCTGACTCCCGACGGCGACATCCGCCGCCAGGCAGCGGCACTGATCGGCCGGATCCTGGCGGGCTTCCAGTCCGGCTACAAGAAGGAGCTGCCCTCCGGCACTGCGCCGGATCCTCAGGAGGCGCGGCCCTTCCAGCTGTGGGAGGAATACCTCAGCCGGATGATCCATCCTGACCGCCGCCTGACCATCCGTCAGACCAGTATGATCCGCTACCAGGCCAAGACGGTGGCGGACGCCCTGCTGGAAGCCTGCTCCGACGCGGACGCCTCCCGGTTTGCAAAGCAGCTCTTCCTCCACTACCGCACCCCCGCCCAGGTGGAGCCGGACGCTGCCTTTGCCCTGCTGGACGCGGTTTTGAATCTGCCTTTGAACCGGATCACCGGATCCGAGCGGCGGCTGCTGGTGGACTTTTCCATCTGGTGGCTGCTCCACGGAGATGCCCCTCAGAAGGCTGCTGCCCTGCGCCTGTTCCGCCATCTGCTCACCGTCCTGTCCCCGGACGGGCAGGAATTTCAGGACATTGCCGACGCCGTGGCGGCGGCAGACTGCTCTGAGAGCATCCCCCTGGTATTTTTGCAGGTGCGGCTGGGAAAATATCTCTATCTGGACATGTCCAGCCAACAGGGACTGCTGGATCAACCTGGCGCCGTCAGCACCGTGTTCCTGGACAATCTGAAAACCGCCACGCCCTGGATCCTCAAGGCCATCGGCGTGGAGTATCTGCAGGAGCTGGTAGCACACAGCGACCACGCCAATGTACTCCACATTGCCACCCACTTTTCAAACCTCATGAAGGTCAGTGAAAACGTGGTGGTGCGGCGTATGGCAGGCGCGGCCCTGCTGTCCCTGGCCCCCATGCTCACCCCGGATCACCGCAACGAGATCGCCGTGGAGCTCTCCAAGGCGCTGGAGACCGGCCAGGCGGAGATCTCCCAGTACATCCCGCTGTACCTGGGACAATTCGCCCTGTGGCTGACTCCCCGGGAGCTGGACGAGGTGCTGGACCAGATGCTCTCTCTCCTCTCCTCCGCCAACAGCGGGGTGGTGAACGCCGCACTGGCCACCGTGGGTTCCATGCTGGAACACTACGCTGTCTACCGCCAGCGGTTCGGGGAAAGTGCCGCGGTGCTGGAAAAACGCCGGCGCCGGATGGCGGGGCTGCTGCTCAAGGGCCTTGCCTCCTTCCGGGAGTCCGTGCGGCAGGAGGCCCTGCGGATCCTGGGTGAGGGGCTGTTCGCCTCCTCCGTCCTCTCCTTCCAGGATAAGACGGATCTCTTTACCCTCACCGCCAAAAAGATCCTCTTCCTCATCGGCGAGCAGCCGGAGCGGGAACTGACCTTCTTCTATACCGCCGCCGCCCTCTCCCACATCTACCGTTTCATCATCGCCCACCGTATCGAGTCCGGCCCCTTCCAGTTTGAAACGCCCGACCAGGTGGCGTTCTTCCCCGGTACCTTCGATCCCTTCTCCCTGAGCCACAAGGGCATCGTACAGGAGATCCGGAATCTGGGGATGGAGGTCTATCTGGCCGTGGATGAATTCTCCTGGTCGAAAAAGGCCCAGCCCTCCCTGATGCGCCGCCAGATCGTCAGCATGTCCGTGGCGGATGAGTTCGACGTGTACCTTTTCCCCCATGACATTCCGGTGAATCTGGCCAATCCGGGAGACCTCAGCCGCCTGCGGCAGGTCTTCTCCGGCCGAAAAATTTACCTCACTGTGGGATCCGATGTGGTTGCCAACGCCTCGTCCTACAAGGCGCCCCCGTCTCCCGGCTCCGTCCACTCCCTGGGGCACATCGTCTTCCGCCGTTCCAGCGACGCAGAGGGCCACGAGATTGATGCGGACTTAAGCTGCATCACCGGGCAGGTCATCGAGTTGACCCTGCCCACCCATCTGGAGGATATCAGCTCCACCCGTATCCGGGAAAACATCGACCTGGGCCGGGATATTTCCAACCTCATCGACCCGGTGGTTCAGGACTTCATCTACCGCAACAGCCTGTACCTGCGGGAACCCCAGTACAAGCAGCTGGTGCGGGCCAGCTATCTGGAGTTTCTCTGGGAGAGCACACCGGATCCGCAGCTGCTCTCGCAGCTGGCGGCCCAGCACCCCGAGATCCGTTCGGATCTGCGGGACGGCGTGATGGTGCTGCGGGAGGCAGGGCCCCATCCCAGAGTGCTGGGCTGCCTGACGCTGCGCACCATCAACTCTGGGGGGCTCTATGAGGCCCTGGGCAGCCAGGCTTCCGCCAACTACGTCCGCCAGCACACCGCCGGACGCATCCTGCTGCTGACCGGGCTGCAAGTCTTCCACACCCCCACCGGCAATTACGACGTTGGCCAGCTGCTGCTGACGGAGGCGCTGTCCCGGGCCATGGCGGAGGACTGCGGCTATGCCGTCTGGTATTCCGGCAGTCCCCTCACCGGGGAGCTGGAGTCCCTGCTTCTGCGCCACGGCTTCCTCCCCACTCTGGTTGGCTCTTCCGCTCCGCTGCTGCTGGTGGATATGCGTTCCCCGGCGGTACTGGTGCAGAATATCCCCACGACGCTCAAGCAGCCCTTCTCCGACGACCGCCAGGTTCTCTCCGCCGCCCAACAGGCGCATCTGCGCTTTCAGGAGGCGGTGGCAGGGCTCTACCCCGGCACCCTGGTGCTCTCGCTGAACGCGGAAGTCATCTACCACCGCTTGGTACGCAAGATCGTGGAAGCCGGGGGCGTGCCCGCCGAGCCCACGGTCCCCCGGGTACTGGGCCCCAAAATGTGCGTTCCCTTCGGCAAAATCCTCCGGGGCAATGCCATTCCCAACACCGTTACCAAGACCATCCACACCGACAAGGTCTTTGCCCCGGATCTGCGCTCCTTTACCATCCAGCCCTTCCCGGGCTACGCGCCGCTGCGCAGCCAGATCCGCACCGTCAAGTCCTTCCGCCGCCCGGTGATCCTGGTGGACGACCTGCTCCACTCCGGCAACCGGGTCAACGCCCTGGATCCCCTGTTCCGGGAGGAGGGGGTGGAGATCGACCAAGTGCTGGTGGGTCTGCTCTCCGGTCGGGGACGGGATCTGATGGCTGCCAAGGGCCGTGCAGTGGACAGCGTCTATTTCGTCCCCAACATGCGGGCCTGGTTTGTGGAATCCACCATGTACCCCTTCATCGGCGGCGACACCGTCAGCGGCGCGGAGGCCTCCGTCCCGGGCCTGACCCCCTCTGTGAACCTGATCCTGCCCTACGCGTTTCCACGCTTTTACAAGGAGTGCGACCGGGAGGCGGTGTTCCGCTTCTCCAGGGCATGCCTGGAAAACGCCCGGGACATCCTGCTGGCCCTGGAGGGCTCCTATCGAGAGCGCTACGCCCGCAATCTCACGCTCTCCCGTCTCAGTGAGGCGGTAATTCTGCCCCTTTCCCCGGACAAGGGCAGCTGCCTGCGTTACGATCCCAACCTCTCCGCCTCCGCGTGTCTGGAAAACGATCTGCAGATGCTCCTCAGAATGCGGGATCTGCTGGAATAAGAGAGGGGCGTTTTCCCGTGAAAGAATTGATTTTTTATTGTCTCGCGGCTTTTTTCCCGCCGCTTTTGCTGCGGGCTGCGGCAGCCTGGCTTCCTGGGAAAGCTGCCTCCCTCCGGTTTTTGCTGCTGGTCTATCCAGTGGGGCTTCTCATCCTGACGGGAGCGGCTTACTTGTCTGACCCGGGCTTCTTCATTGGCTGGAACGCATTTGTGGCCGGGTGGTTCGCCATTCTGGCCGTACTTGCCCTGGCGGGATACGGCGGGGGCAGCATTCTGGCAAGGCTTCTGAGAAAGAAGGGAAAGAAGTTTTGAATTACTATGATTTTCACGGACAGCGGGCCATCTCGCCCTTTCCGGACCTGCCGCTTCCGGCTGCGGAGCCGGGTATACCGGAGCTGTATCTCACGGAGCGGCCTCCGGAGAACACCTGGGCCTCCTGCCGTCCCACCCATCCCCGGCAGCTGAGCATCTTCAGCAGCGACGTCTCCTGGCTGGATCCCCGGCGAATAGATGTCCCGGAGCAGGATCTCCCCCATACAGCCATCCAGGCTCTGGACGCGGGGACGCTTCAGGCGGTGAATCTCCGCCACCCCCGCTGGCGGGAGGCCTTGAATTTCACCCGGCCCCGGCCGGGGAAAAAACGGGTACATCTGCTGGCAGTGGGAGACGTAGGGGGCACGCTGCTGACAGCCTTGAAGCTGCTGGGCGGGGACTGTATCTCCTCCATCGGCATCTGCGATCTCAATGAAAAGACTGTGGCGCGCTGGCGAGCAGAAATGGGGCAGATCTCCTGGCCCTGGGACTATGACGTCCTGCCGGAGGTAGAAGCCGTCTCTTCGGAACGCCTCTTTGACTGCGATGTCTTTATTTTCGCCGCCACCAAGTCCATTCCGGCGGTGGGCAGCGGGGTCACGGATGTGCGCATGGCCCAGTACGAAGCCAACCGTCCTCTGGTAGCCTCCTTTGCCCGACAGGCCCGGGAGGTGGGCTTTTCCGGCCTCTTCATCGTCCTCTCGGATCCGGTGGATCCCCTGTGCCGGGCAGCCTACCAGGCTTCCAACGCAGGGCCCGACGGCCACTGGGACGGCCTGGGACTCCTGCCGGAGCAGATCCAGGGCTTCGGCCTGGGAGTCATGAACGCCCGGGCGGCGTATTTTGCCAGGGAGGATCCCCGCTTTGCCTCATTCCTTACGGAGGGGCGCAGCTTCGGCCCTCATGGCAAGGGGCTGGTCATTGCCAACTCTGTGGAGCACTATGATGACGCCCTCTCCCGGGAGTTGACGGAGCAGGTGCTCTCCGCCAATCTGCGCATCCGGGAGCTGGGCTTCAAGCCCTACGTGGCTCCGGCGGTATCCTCCGGAGCCATGCAGCTGCTGCTGACCCTGCGGGGACAGTGGCACTGCGGCTCCGTGTGCCTAGGCGGCATATGGTTCGGCGTGCGCAACCGCTTTACACCCACCGGACTGGAAGTGGAAGCCTTGGAGCTGCCGGACACCCTGTTTGCCCGCCTGCGGGAGACGGAAACACTGCTGCAAAGCATTCAGTAGGAAAGGAGGCGCTGGAATGGGAGATGATTTGACCGTCATCGTCCTGGGCCAGGGAGAGTCTCGGTTTGATGATGCCCTCTCCGCCGCGGTGCGGGGCCGGGCCCACCAGTGCATCTCCTGGCTGACGGATCCTATGCAGGGACGGCGGCTTCTCTTTGCTGTGCCCCTGCCTGATAGCGGCGTGAATTCCGCCTTTTATCAGCTGCTGGCCTTCCTCAGGGCCCATCCGGGCTGTCTGGCCGGCAGTGTGGGCGGCATTTTGGTGGATGGGCCGGGAGACCTGTACACCAAATCCGTTGCCCGGGAACTGGTGCTCTCCGCCTCCCTGGCTGGGTGCACCTTTCCGGGACGGCCCCTAGTGGAGGGGGTGGGAGGGCTGCGCAACTTTACCGTCCAAGCCAAAAACGCCGGCTGCGGTCTGCTGGAAGCCTATCATCTGGCGGCGTCAGATCTGACTGTGCGAGTACTCTCCTTTGCCCCGCCCCGGCGGAACCGGCCCAGGCTCCTGGTGCTCCACGCCTCCAGCCGGGCCACTTCCAACACCCTGGCCCTGTGGAGCCGGGCCCGGGCGATTTTGGAGGGCCGCTGCGACATCACGGAGATCGGCCTGCGCAACGGCACTCTGGAGGACTGTGCCGGGTGCCCCTACACCACCTGCCTCCACTTCGGCGAGCGGGGCAGCTGCTTTTACGGAGGCGTCATGGTGCAGAAGGTATACCCTGCCATCCGGGACGCCGATGCCGTGGTGCTGCTTTGTCCCAACTACAACGATGCCCTCTCCGCCAACCTCACCGCCGCCGTCAACCGCCTGACGGCCCTCTACCGCACCACCTCCTTTGCCCAAAAGGCGGTGTTCGCCCTGGTAGTCTCCGGCTACTCCGGGGGAGACATCGTGGCTTCCCAGATCGTCTCCGCCCTGAACATGAACAAGGGCTTCTGGCTGCCGCCGCAGTTCTGCCTGCTGGAAACCGCCAACGACAAGGGTGAGGCGGAGCGGCTGCCGGGGATTGAGGAACGGGTAGCGCGATTTGCGGAAAATATCTGGCAGCAGCTTAGCGCATAAGGAAAGAGGACGCACGGGTAGCCGTGCGTCCTTGTTTTTACCACCAGCAAAATACATCTTCAATCTCCACGGTATTCCCGTCCCCTGCAGTGACGGAATACGCCCAATCCAGAGGCGCATTTTTCAATTCCGTGATAAAGTAACGCTCTCCGTCTTTCTCCTGCCAATCCGGCGCAACCTCCTGGCTCCAGGTCGTCCCATTGTCTGCCCGGGCGTGAATGGTCAGCGTTTTCACCGCAGGGTCATCCACCTGGCCGAACACATAGGTTGCACTCGTTTTCACGTGCTGCCAAACACCAAAATAGGGGTCTTCTCCCTCCCAGGTCTCCACAATGCCCCATGCTCCGGTACTCCATCCGCCCCACAGGTAGAACTTCACAGGGCAGAAGAAAAGCGTCCGCTCCCCAACGGAAAGCGTAAGCCTAGCCGGTCCCGTCCCTATCGGATTCTCCCCCCGGATCCACATGACCGGTTCCAGCGTCTCGATGCCCTGCTCCTCTGCTCTTTCCAGAATCGCCTGTTGGGGAAGAATTCGGTAAAATCCTGCAGTCGATGATACCAGAATGACCACCACCAGCAGCAGGGCATACAGCAGGGCTCGGCCTCTGCGGCTGTTATGAAGGCGTTTTTTCATGTCACCACCTCCCAGCGGATGGGGACCTGCGCCTGGAAGGCCTCTCCATACCGCTCACAGCACAGCGTCACATAGGGATCCCCAGCCTGCACGGGAATGAAATACCGATACTCGGCGACACCGCCCGCTTCGCTGCCGCCGCCACCGAAAGCCTCCTGGACCTCCCCGCGATAATCCACCGCCGTAACGGTGCCTCCGGCAGCGGAGCGGAAAGGGTTCTTGTCGTACCAGCTCATCCAGACGGAGACCTCGGGATTCCCATTTGGATCCTTTTTTGCTTCGGCGGCGTAGATGTACCAAATATCATCTCCCATAGGGACTCGGATGTCCAGGATCTGCCCGCCGGAGCCCATTTCTTCCAGCCGCCACTCCAGTGGTCTGCGGGCCTCCAGATTCTGCCTCAGTCCATACAGGGAGGGGTTCGAGCACAGCACCACCGCGCACACAGCTACAAGCGCTGCCAGCAGCACCCGGCTTAAAATCACCCAACCCCAGCCGGTGTACTGTTCATTCAGCTCCCGGCCCACCTCTACGGGATCCCCCATGGCGGAAAGGGTCCGCTCCTCCGCCAGTTCCGGCGGGTAGTCCAGTTCCAGCAGGTCCGCCATGTGGTCCTCGATGTGCCCGTCGATCTCCGCCCGGATAGCCTCCCGCTCCCGCCGCGTCACATGGCGCAGGGTAGAGAGCAACGACTCCGTATATTCTTTTCGGGTCATGGATGCCTCCTCTCACCAAGGCCAGTATGCCTCCTGTTCTTCATAGGAATCATATTCTGCCGTGACGGCACCGCTGCTGTCATAGGCCGTTGCATGAAGATAAATTGGGCCATACAGGGCTCCTTTTGTATCAATGGCTTCCTCCACATCTGCTGCCAGCAAAACATAGCGGTAATTTCCGGCGGTTACCCACGTGTCGTGTGCCGTTGTCAACTCCATCAGCTCCACACCGGTTCGCTCTTCCGTCTTCTCCTGCCGCTCTCCCGGTGCCCAGATGGAAACTGCTACCGTTTCCACATTGGGATCTCCCACCCGCAGGAAGCCCTTGGCCAGAAAGCCTGTCCCCTCCAGTGTCACGCTGCCGCTCAAGGCTGTTCCATGGCAGTCATAGGCATAGTCAAAGTCTGGCCGCCACCCTGTCAGCAGATGGAACGATGCACCGGAAAGCAGCACCGTATCACCCTTGTGCGATATACTGACCAATCTCTTTTCTCCGTCTCTCTCCGTGTACCATTTCCGACAGACAAGATCTGTGGGGCCGGTATTGCTGGCCTCCTCCGCCAGATACCGGGCCTGGGAGGGCAGGAATATGTAGAGCCGGAAAACACTGGTGAGACACACCAGGATGGCCAGAAGCAGCCCCCACCGCGCAGCCGTTCTCCTGCGGGTGGGCAATTCTTTTTTATGATGCCGCATCTGCTTCCCATTCCCCCCAGCACAACGGGATCTCCACCCGCACATCATAGCCGTTCTTCTGATAACAGACCGCTATGTACGTGTCTTCCCGCGTCACCTGAATATTGACCCAATCCCGATACCGCCGATCCCTGCTCAAATCCTCCGCATTTTCTTCCGTCTCCGTGGTAAAGGCCAGATCCCAGAGCAGGCTCTCAGAGGGAACCCCCAGCCAGCGTCGGTCGTAATTGCAGGCCCAGACACTGGCCCGGGCCGTCCCGTCCTCCTCAAAAGCCATAACCCCCACCCGATAGATGTACAGCACGTCATTTCCCACCTCTGCCCGGATATCCAAGTCCTTGGTGTAGACATGCTCCCCGTGATTGTTCGCGAATGTGTACCGGTAGACTGCCTGTTCCGGATCCATGCGGGCTGCGATATTCCGACAGATCATCTCCACATCTGATATGGTCAGCAGGACAATCACAAACAGCACCACAGTCACTGCCTTGACCACCCGGCTTAAAATCACCCAGCCCCAGCCGGTGTACTGTTTATTCAGCGCCCGGCCCACCTCTTTCGGGTCCCCCATGGCGGAGAGGGTCCGCTCCTCCGCCAGTTCCGGCGGATAGTCCAGCTCCAGCAGGTCTGCCATGTGGTCCTCGATATGGCCGTCGATCTCCGCCCGGATGGCCTCCCGCTCCCGCTGCGTCACATGGCGCAGGGCGGAGAGCACCGACTCTGTATACTCCTTTCGGGTCATAGGCTCAGGCCAGATTCAGCCCCGGGCTGGAACGAAGCACCGCGTTGACAGCTCCGGAATAGGTCTTCCAGGCCTCCGCCTCCGTCTTCAGGGCCGCGCCCCCCTTCCGGGTGAGATGATAATACTTCCGCATCCGCCCTGTGGGGGCCTCCTGCTGATAGGCCTCCACCAGGCCCTCCCGCTCCAGACCATGGAGCACCGGGTAGAGGGTTCCCTCCTTCATCTCGAAGGTGCGGTCTGACCGCCGGGCCAGCTCCACAATCATCTGATAGCCGTACATGTCCTCTCCCGCCAGCAGCGAGAGCACCAGCAGCTGGGTATGTTCAATGGCTTTCTTCTTTTGCATATGGCACCTCCTGGGCAAAAATTACCTAGAATCTCTATGCCCATTATACATAGAGGTTCTAGGTGTGTCAAGGGCAAAAAAACAGACCGTCCAAGCGGTCTGTTTTTCCTCAGGATTCGTGACTTTCCGTTGCTGGTACGCTCATTTCCAGAAGCTGGCGGCCGTAATCGCTCAAGTAAGGATCCAGGGTATCATAAGAGATCAGAAAGACCTGGGATCCTGCCGCATAATAGGCCAGCTCATAGGGTGAAAACCCTACGCTCATGCCATCTTTTCCAAACGTCACGGCGTAATCGTCCCAGGAGGCCACAACTTCCGGATAGTTGTCCCAGTAGGCTCCCTCCAGTTCAGCCCCGGGAGCAATCCGCTCCTCAGCCTGGCGGATGATCTCATCCCGCACGGCCTCCATAAAGGCCTTGCTGTCGGCGGACAGCGCGTCCGGCGTCAGAAATGTCCCGCTGTCCAAGTCAAAATTCCAACTCATCAGATAGCTGTTGGGATGGACGCCGCCCCAATAGGCCGCGCTGGTGGCCCCGATACTGATGAGGGATCCCGTCCGGTACGCTGTATACTCCAGTTCCTGCCAATAAGGACTGACCCAGGAAAGGCCCTCTTCCTGCTTCCACGCATAGTCTGCCTGGGCGGACTCCATCAAATTTTCGTCTTCGCCCCGCCAGGAATCAAACTTTTTATTAAAGGTCTCCGCAATTTCCATGGCGTGCGTCTCTTCCGGCGTGGCAGCCTCCGTCACCTCCGTTCCATCCTCCCGGTAGCAGCGCAAAACGGGGAGTTCATAGTCGTAGGTGGCCAGCTTTGTGCCGTCCTCCGCCTGATAGATGCCGGAGACATAGCTGTCCTCCAGGCGGTATTCCACTTTGGATTCCCTCGGGGGCAATGGATCCGCCGCTGCATTTTTCACATTGGTCATACTTCCGCTGGAACAGGCGGCCAGAATGCTCAATGTCAGCAGCAGTGCAAAAATATTCACCATAAAAACGCTCCTTTTGGGGATTTCCCGGGAAATCAGCAAATCACCGGCCCTTCCCGCCACTCCGCTCCGCCGGAAGCGGCCGCAAGGTTCGGATATGCCAGCGTATAAAGGTCAGTGGATCGCGCCTCCAGCTCCAGCAGCTGCTGCGCATCCGTGGAAAGGCGCCGGACATCTGCGGGCTTGGTGAGCACCGGGAGAGACGCCGTGTGCCGCATTCTCCCCAGCAGCTCCCGGCCCCGGGTATTGGCCGCCAGCACCCGCAGATATGCCATCCGCTCCGGCAGCTTTGCAGGTGTCAGGCCCAGATAGGCCCACAGCACCATCCGGCGCAATCGGGCATAGGGATAGCGCCGGGTCTTGGCGGTGCGCAGAAGTTCTTCCAGGGTCGAGGCAGTGCGCGCCGCTTGATACAGGCGGTTGCAAAGGCCCTCCCGCCCCGGATCCAATGCCGCAAAGTCTGCCTCTGTCATGCTCCGCAGCCGGGCCAGAACTGCCCGCTCACAGGCGGAGGCCAGCACCGGGGCCCGCCCGGCAGCCTCCTCTTCCAAATAGGCTTGTCTCATGGCGGAGGGCAGCAGGCCCAATGCCTGCGCCCGTCCCTTCCCCGTCAGCAGGGCCCGCAGGGCGGAGGCGGAGGGATGCTCCCCGGAATGCAGGGCACCGTCGTGGGCGGCCCCCCTCCGGGACACCGTCAAAACGTGCATGGCGCTCTTGTGCCGGAGTAGTGCCTTACAGTATTCCACACCTAAAATGTTGTTGGGAGAAACCAAAAGGTTCCCGGTTTCCGGCCCCAGCAGGGCCGATACCGCCCGCTGCCGGGCGGCGGCAAAACTGTCCCCCGCTGTCAGCTCCCGCCGCAGCAGGGCGGGAAACTCCCGGCTCATCAGCGCCCCGGCCACCTGCCGCAAAGCCGCAGCATCGCCGCACTCGCTGCCAAAGGCCAGGCAATCCACCAGGCCCGTAGCCTGGAGTACCTGCACCCCCCCGGCGGCAAACCGCTCCGCCGGAGCGGCAGCCCAGGGCAAGGGAATCTCCAGCACCAGATCCACACCGCTCTCCACAGCGGCCCTGGCTCGCTGGTGCTTGCGCAGCAGGGCAAAATCTCCCCTCTGGACAAAGTTGCCGCTCATGGCGCAGATCACAGCGGTATCCGCCCCCAGACGGGCGCGCACCTGTTCCAAAAGATACAGATGGCCGCTGTGCATAGGGTTATACTCTATTATAATACCTGCAGTTTGCACATAGTTCACCCCTAAGCAGTGACAAAAAAATGACATTTCGGTAAAAATGGTAGTTGTAACCTGGGAAATCTCTGATATAATTAAACTGTGAGTTTCCGTAAACATACGGAAACACGTTTTCTTTACATTTTATCTTAATACCGGGAGCGCCGCAAGGTTTTTCCCAAAAGAAGAAAGAGGAGTCTGAAACCATGAACATTCTCGTCATCAACGCAGGCAGTTCTTCCCTGAAGTACCAGCTGCTCAATCCCGAGACCGGCGTGCTGCTGGCCAAGGGTCTGTGCGAGCGCATCGGCATCGACG